>JAGRCC010000658.1 GCA_020433785.1 Anaerolineae bacterium | reverse complement strand
TGGGTGAAAAAGATTTGGAAAAGCTGTTTGATGTGGTTCGCTCGCTGCAAGCGCGGGGGATTGGCATTATCTACATTTCTCACCGTCTAAAAGAGATTTTCGAACTGGCCGACGAGGTCACGGTTCTTAAGGATGGCCGCTATGTAGCCACCCGCAATATCTCTGAGGTGACGATGGACGATCTGGTCAAACTGATGGTCGGCCGCGATTTGCAGGATGTCTACCCCAAACGAACGCCCAAACTGGGTGACGTGGTCTTGGAAGTCAATAACATTTCCCGCGAAGGAGTGCTGCATGACATTTCCTTTGATCTGCGAGCCGGCGAAATTATTGGTTTTTCCGGGATCACCGGCTCCGGTCGGACCGAACTGGCCCGCGTCATTTTTGGGGCCGATCCTTACACCGGCGGCGACATGAAGCTGTACGGCCAGCCCTACAAAGTCCGCTCGCCGGGCGATGCCATCAGCAAAGGTGTGGCTCTGGTTACCGAGGATCGCAAGGGCCAAGGTCTCCTACTCAAACTGGCCGTAACCCAAAACACCACGATCTCGGGTTTAGAACAGTTGACCCAATTTGGGGTCATCAAGCTCAATGAAGAACTGGAATTGGTGAAGGAATATATTCGCCAGCTCAGCATCAAAACGCCCGGCCCCAACTTTCTGGTGGTCAATATGAGCGGCGGCAACCAGCAAAAAGTCGTTCTGGCGCGCTGGTTGAGCCGGGGAGTCCGCATCTTTATTCTGGACGAACCGACTCGGGGCATCGATGTCGGTAGCAAATCGGAAATTTACCAGATTATGGCCGACCTGGCCGCTCAGGGGGTGGCGATTATGATGATTTCATCCGAGCTGCCCGAAGTGCTGGGCATGAGTGATCGGGTGATGGTGATGCGCGAAGGTCGTATCGCCAAGGAGCTGTCTCGCGCCGAGGCGAGTGAGGAGACTATTATGCTCCATGCGGTGGGCAGCGGGACATGAAGAAGCTAATGAGGAGCGAGTGACGATGGCAACAATTACCATTTCCAGAGAATACGGCAGCGACGGAGTTAAAATCGGGCAAGAGGTCGCCGAGCTGCTGGGCTATGACTTTGTCGATAAGCGGATCATTGAAGGCATATTTCGCCAATATGGCCTGACTAAATTCAACGATCTCTACACCTCAGCGCCGGGATTTTGGGACTTGACCAGCGCCACCAATCTGTTAATCGTTTCGATGTTAAATGAGACAATGGAAGCCCTGGCCTACCGGGGTAATACAGTTATATTGGGCCGAGGTGGATTCGCCAGTTTAAGCGGGTACGCCGATGTCCTCAACGTTCGCATTCAGGCCCCATTAGCAGCCAGAGTCCAGCAGGTGATGGCCAGAGAAAATCTGACTGACCGCCAACAAGCCGAAGCGCACATTCGAGATGACGATAGGGCCCGCCGTAAATTTATCCAGATGTTCTACAACAAACAATGGGATGTTGAGGCTCATTTCGACCTGGTCATCGACACCGGCACGGTAACTACGGAGATGGCTACCAACTGGATCATTGAAGCGGCCCGGGTCCTTGAGAAAAAAGAATTGCCCCCTGATGCCGTAACCACCAAAGGGCTGGAGGTCGATCCGGTTTTGCTGGATGCCATTGAAAAATCGCTGCAAAGCCCTTTACCCCCACTGCCTGACGAAATCGAGGCTGATTGAAAGGAGCATGACCTATGTTGACCACCCGTTTATTACATCCCACTATCCTACAGGTCTTAGCCGCTTCGGGGCACGGCGGCAAAGTCTTAATCGCCGATGGTAATTATCCGTTTGTGACCCGAGCTAACCCGAACGCCGAACGCGTTTATCTGAATTTAGTGCCCGGTGTTTTGACGGTGACGGATGTCCTGGCCGCGATCTTGACGGTCATTCCGGTCGAGGCGGCCCATGTCATGTTAACCGATGATGGGATTGAGCCGGATATCTATAAGGATTTTCGGCAGATGCTGACGGTTGAATTGCAGCCCATGCAGCGGTACGACTTTTATGACTTTGCTCACGACCCCGATCTCGCATTGGTTGTGGCTACCGCCGAACAAAGGTTGTATGCCAACATCATTTTGACCATCGGAGTTGTGACGCCGGATTAGCACTGGTGTCAACTATTTGTCACACCATCAGTAGACCGCAGCATAGATGATGGCGCTTGCGGTCTACTGACCACAAACAATTTTCCCAAGGAGGTAATGATGCCAGTCTTTGGCGGAATCGAAGCAGGAGGAACTAAATTTGTTTGTGCTATTGGATCGGGTCCCCATGATCTACGCCACGAAATTCGCTTTCCCACTACAACGCCGAAAGAAACGATTGGCCGGGCGATAGCTTATTTCAGAGAACAAGCCGCTAAAGAACCTCTAGCGGCCATCGGTATTGCTGCATTTGGACCGGTTGACCCCAACCCCAGCTCGCCTAACTTTGGCTATATCACAACCACACCCAAACCCGACTGGGCTAACACCGACTTCGGTCAGGCTGTTAGCCGGGCACTGAATTTGCCGGTTGGCTTTGATACGGATGTCAATGGTGCCGCGCTGGGCGAACATCGCTGGGGCGCGGCTCAGGATTTAGATAACTTTATCTACTTAACTATCGGAACTGGTATCGGCGGCGGAGCCATGGTCAACGGCCGGTTAGTTCACGGGCTGATTCATCCCGAGATGGGGCATATTATTCTCCCCGCTCGGCCTGATGACCCTCATCCCGAGGGTTTTTGCCCTTTCCACGGCCACTGTCTGGAAGGAATGGCCAGCGGCCCAGCTATCGGGAAACGCTGGGGAGCACGAGCAGAGACACTGCCGCTCGACCATTCGGCCTGGGTCTTGGAAGCCCACTATCTAGCTACCGGGTTAGTTGATCTCATTTGCACCCTTTCCCCTGAGCGCATCATTATGGGCGGTGGGGTGATGGAACAACCCATAATTTTTCCCCTGCTAAGACGCGAGGTACAGACGTTGCTTAACGGTTACGTACAATCACCGGTTATTCTGCAAAAAATCGACACGTACATTGTCCCACCCGGCCTGGGTAATCGAGCCGGTGTGCTCGGAGCCATTGCTCTGGCAGAACAGGCCTATCGTATTGTGCCTTTGTAGGATCTTGTCCCCCATATCGGAGCGATGAAATAATGTGGTATACTATCATTTAATGAGAGAAACCATGAGCTTGGAAGCCAAGACGTCCAACCCATTCACCCTACAAGGCCATAACATTCTGATTGTCGATGATACACCGGTCAATTTAGGCGTTATCGTGAGCTATTTGGAAAGTTATGGCTTTGGCATCCGCATTGCCCGCAGCGGCGAAACCGCCCTCAAGCGGGTTCAATACGATCCGCCCGATCTGGTTTTGTTGGATATTTTGATGCCGGGCATGGATGGCTTCGAAACCTGCCGGCGGTTAAAAGCGCTCGAAGCTACCCAGGATATCCCGGTTATTTTTATGACTTCGCTCACCGCCACCGAGGATAAGGTTAAAGGCTTTGAAGTGGGCGCTGTCGATTACGTCACCAAACCGCTGCATCAGGAAGAAGTCCTGGCCCGCGTTAAGACCCATCTACAACTGCGCGATATGGCCCAATCCCTGCAAGCTCAAAAGAGTCAGTTAGAGGTGAGCAGCCGGGTGGAAAAGGCCCGTTTATTTGAAGCGGTCACCCAGCAGCGTGAGCAGTTACGCACCTTAACTGCCCGCTTAACCGAAATCCAGGAAACCGAACGCAAAGAGTTAGCTCGCGAACTTCACGATGAGATGGGGCAGTCACTAACGGCCATCAGTATGAATCTGGCGGCCATCGCGCAGGAACTTTCCCAAGAATGCGCCGTGCCGGTGCGAGACCGGCTGGCGGAAGCCAAGCTATTAACCGACCAAACCCTGGACCAGATTCGAGAAATATCGCTCAACTTGCGCCCGTCGATGCTCGACGACTTGGGGCTGGCGCCGACCCTGCGCTGGTATGTGAATCGCTACACCAAACGCACCGGCCTCGAAACCGAATTTAAGGTCTCGAATTTGCCTGAGCGCCTGGCCCCGGAAGTGGAGACGGCCCTCTACCGGATCACTCAGGAAGGGTTAACCAACGTCGCCCGTCACGCTCAGGCCCGCAACGTGTCGATTCGCCTGGAGCAGTTTGGCAAAATGGTGCAGGTGGTCATTCAAGATGACGGCCGTGGCTTTGATGTTGACGCGGTGCTTCACCGTAAACTGCCCGACCATGGAGCCGGCCTGTTAGGCATCCGGGAACGGGCAACCCTCTTGGGCGGCGATTTCGATATCCAAACCCAACCCGGTCACGGCGCTCGTCTATCAATCGTTATTCCTTTGAGTAGCAAACTATGAGCAAAATTAGAGTCTTATTAGCTGAAGATCACACCATCGTCCGCAAAGGCATCCGTTCGCTGCTAGATGATGAGCCGGATATGGAGGTCGTCGGCGAAGCGTCTGATGGACATGAGACGGTGGAAAAGACTGAAAAGTTGATGCCCGATGTGGTGCTGATGGATATTACCATGCCGCATCTCAACGGTCTGGAAGCCACCCGACAAATCAAAAAGCTGCTTCCGGACGTCAAAATTCTGGGGCTAACCATGTATACCAATGAGGAGTACATCTTACAACTGCTACAAGCGGGAGCCTCGGGCTATGTCGTCAAGCAGTCGGCTCCGTCCGATCTGATCTCAGCTATCCGCGCCGTTTACCGGGGTGACTCATTTCTAAGTCCGGAAATCTCCAAAGTCATCATCGATGAATATTTGAAACAAGCCGGCCAAGCCAGCCAGGAAACCAGCTACGACAAGCTAACCGACCGTGAGCGCGAGGTGTTGCAGCTCATTACCGAAGGGCTGTCTAACCGAGACATTGCCGATAAACTCCATATCAGCGTCAAAACCGTTGGCGTTCACCGCACGAATTTAATGGAGAAGCTTAACATTCATAACACCATAGATTTGGTTAAGTATGCAATTCGTAAAGGGATCATCCGGCTCGATTAACCCCTATATCGTATTTTTGATCGGGCTGCTAGCCTGTCTATCCGCTTGCAGTCCTGCCGAAGCGCCAGCGCCACCGCCGACCCAAACCCCGCTGCCGCTCACCAAAGTTATGGCACGGCCCGTTTTGCCCGATGCCGCCGCGTCGGTGGTTGATATTGGTCACGTGACCCCGCCCTTGGTGGCAACGCCGTGCTCGCCGGGGCAGTGTCCGTTTGCCGGCCAAAATGTGACGGTGCTGGTCAATAAGTTGGGTGGCGCTATTGGCCCCCTGTCCGGCCCGCTCTACGAAATCCGGCCTGAGTTTGAGGCCGCCACCGGCGCTCACCTCGACATCATCGAAAAACCGCTCGATGAGCATTTTGCCTTTCTCATCACCGATTTGACTACCGGAGCCGGCCAGTACGACGCCTCGATTGCCGGCGCCTGGTGGCTGGGCGATTTAGTCTCCCAAGATTTTCTGCTACCGTACGATCAATTTTATAACGACCCCCGCTTTCCCCAATGGGATTTTGACGATGTCCAACCGGCTCCGCGATCACTGTTAACCTACAATGGTCAAAAGTATATGGTCGCCAATGACCATGATGGCCAGGTGATGTACTATCGGCGCGATCTACTGGCCGATCCCGCTCACCAAGCCGCCTTTCAAGCCCGGTACGGTTACGCCCTGAAGGTGCCCCAAACCTGGGATCAGTTTCGCGATGTAGCCGAATATTTTGATGGGCAAGACCTAAATGGCGACGGCCAACCTGACGACGGTTTAACCCTGCACTTAAAAGCCGGCGAGCAAGGTATGTTTCACTTCATGTCCTTTTCGGCGCCCTTTGTCATCGGCCCGGAAAATCAAAAACTCTACTGGTTTGATCCGGACACCATGAAACCCCTGCTCGACAGCCCCGGTCACGTGCGCGCTTTGGAGACCATGGTCGATCTGGTTCAATTCGGGCCGCCGGAAATGCTTCGCTGGAATCTGGGCCAAAGTTGGGACCATTTTTTACGCGGCGAAGCCGCCCTCACCTTCACTTGGGGCGATTTAGGGGCGCTGGCTCAGCAGGAAGGTAGCCAGGTCAAAGGGAAAATTGGTACGGCGCACTTGCCCGGTACGCACGAATATTATAGTATTCCTCAGGGTCAGTGGGTTCACACCTTTAGTCCTAACTGGGTGGGCAATACCACCGGGGGATCTTGGGCCGGCGTTATTTCCCGATTTTCCGACGCGCCCGAAGCCACCTACTATTTGCTGGCCTTGATGGCCACCCGGCAGAAATCGCTCATTTATGCCGCGCGCGGCTGGGATGGCATCGATCCGGGCCGCTTTAGCCATTATCTACCGCCATACGGCACCGCCGATATCAATGATTACAAAGCGGCCGGCTGGAATGAAACGGATGTCGAGCAGTACACTGCCGCCTATTTTGAAACTTTTAATAACGAACTACAATTTCCTTATTTACGTATTCCCGGCACCTTTGGTTACTGGACGGTCTTAGATATTCACCTGGCTGAGGCCGTGCAGGGGCAAGTTACCCCGGAGGAAGCGCTTCGGGAAACCGTGTTGGATTTCGAGGAATTGACCAACCGGTTAGGTCGGGAAACTCAGGCCACCGTTTATCGCGCCTCTTTAGGGTTTTGAGCCATATCGTACTGGGTGACAGTCACTTGAATACGCTAAATCGACCTGTTCGAACAACTTAGATGCTATTTATAACGATAAGTGACTGTCACCTGGTTTTTACGTAAGTCCTGTTTACGAAGGATAGTCAATGACGAATCCATCTTTCACCGCGCCGGAAACCGATTTCCCCGGCGAGCCAGCCCTTGAGGCTGCCTCAACCCAATCTACCCCAATCCGCCTATCCGACCGATTGCAAAACTGGATGCACTTACCCGTTTTTAAGCAGTTTAATGACCTCAGTATCGGCTGGAAGTTAAACATCGGCTTTGGCCTGCTGGTTATTCTCACTTTGCTGGTCGTGATGATCAATACGATTGGCAGTTACCAGGCCACCGAAAAGATCAATCTGACCGGCGATTTGCGCGTACCATCGGCGCTGGCCTCAGCCCGCGCCCAGGCCGGGCTGTTGGAAATGGTGGCTAATTTGCGTGGCTATCTGGTCTTGGGCGATCCCAGCCTCATCGAAGATTACAACACGGCCAGAAACACCTTTGAAGCCAATCTGGCCCGCATGGAAGACCTGGCCGTGAGTTCAGCCGATCCGGTTAATAGTGATCGTCTCACCGAACTCAGAACCATCTTCGCTCGATGGTCGCTCCTGTCAGAGCAGATGTTCAAACTGCACGACAATCCTCGCCAAAATCAACCCGCCCTGCGTACCTTCCGGGAAGATGTGCGCCCGCTCAGTGTGGCCATTATCGGCGATATTAACGACGTGATTCAAATTCAACGCCAGCGTGAAACCTCGATTGAGAATATCGATCTGCTCAACACCATGATCGATTTTCAAACGTCGTTCGACGCCATGATGACCAGCCTGCAAGGGTATGCCTTGGTCGGCGACTTGAGCTTTAAATCAGGCTATATGACCCGGCTGCCGCTCAATACGGCCGCTTGGGAAAAACTGCGCAGCCGACCGGAGTTGTTAACCCCGGCTCAACAAGACAAGCTGGCGGCGATGGCTCAGGCCCGCGAAAAGTTATTCGAATTACCCTTCCAGATTTTCGAAGCGGTGGAAGGTGACCAGGCCTACGAAGACCTATTTCTCTTTAGAACCGAGAGCGTGCCTCAGGCTGAGCGCATGTTAGCCGTCTTAAATCAGATGACAGCCGATCAGCAGGCGCACCTGCAAACCGATCTGGCCAGCGGCCGGCAGGGGTTGATGACCGCTCAAGTGCAGTCCTTTATCGGCGGCTTGTTAGTTTTAATCCTGGGTATCGGCATGGCGTTGGTATTTAAGGAAACGATTGCCGGCTCCATCCGGCGCTTGACCCAGACCGCCGAGCATCTGGCCCGGGGTGATTTACAGGCCCACGCCAGAGTCGAGTCCGGCGATGAAATCGGCCGGCTGGCCCATACGTTTAATCTCATGACCCACCGGCTGCGCACCACCATTGGCAGTTTGCAGAGGCAAACGCAGCAGTTGGAAACCACCGTCGAAATCAACCAGCGGCTGGCCAGTAAATTGAATATCGACGAATTGGTCCAGAGCATCATTCGCCGGGTCCATCTGGGCTTTCATTATTATCACCTGCACATCTATTTGCTCGATCCCGATCAGCACGGTCTGCGGTTGGTTGAGGGCACCGGCCCGGTCGGGGCCAAAATGAAAGCCGATGACTTCAGCATCCACTTAGCTGCCGCCAAGAGTCTGGTCGCTGAGGCTGCCCGTACTGCCGAGACGGTGCTGGTCAACGATGTTCACCAGGCCCCTAATTGGTTGCCCAACCCGCTGCTGCCCCAAACCCGCTCCGAGATGGCCGTGCCCATCATTGCCAACAAGCGGGTGGTGGGCGTGCTAGATGTCCAGGACGACAGGATAGCCAGTTTCGATGAGAGCGACGCCAAACTGATGCGCTCAGTCGCCAACCAAGTCGCCATCGCCCTGACGAATGCCAATTTATTTGAGCAAACTCAGCAGCGAGCCGGTGAACTGGCCAAAGCCAAGGAGGCGGCCGAATCCGCCAACCGGGCCAAAAGCGAATTCCTGGCCAACATGAGCCACGAACTGCGCACGCCGCTCAACGGCATTATCGGCTATGCTCACATCCTCAATCGCGATCCAAACTTAACCTCATCGCAGGCCAGCGCGGTGAACGTTATTCAGGCCAGCGGTCGGCACCTGTTGACCCTGATTGACGATATCTTGGACCTGTCCAAAATCGAAGCCCGTAAGATGGAACTCTATCCTACCGATTTTCACCTGCCTAATTTTCTGGAAGGGATTGTGAGCATGTTTCATATTCGCGCTCACCAAAAACAGGATGTCGATTTTACCTACGAAAAACTCACGGCCTTACCGCCGATTATTCACGCCGACGAAAAACGTCTCCGCCAAATTCTGATCAATTTGCTGGGCAACGCCATCAAGTTCACCGAGCAGGGCGAAGTCATCTTCCGTGTCGGACTGCTTGATCCCCACACACAGCAATATCTCGATCAGCGCGATGTCGACGCCACCGCCCTCTCAGTAAATGAAACGCTTCGATTTGAAATCATCGATACCGGCATCGGCATCAGCCCGGACCTGCTGCCGCGTATCTTTCTCCCCTTTGAACAGGTCAGCGAGGCGCGTTACCGGGCTGAAGGGACCGGACTGGGGCTGGCGATTACCAAAAATTTGATCGAGGCGATGGGGGGTCAGTTGGGGGTGGAGAGCGAATTGGGTCGGGGCAGCCACTTTCGGCTGGATTTGACGTTCCCCATCGTCTGGATGACGCCTAACACCCAGCCGTCAGCCGCCGAGCTTGAGACCATTGCCGTTTCCAGCGACTCACCCCACCCACCACTGAGGGTGCCTGAGACGCATCTGGATGCGACAAACCTCAAGCCGGTCGACGCTAAGCTGGTCCCCCCGCCGCCGGAAGAGATGGCCATATTGTATGACCTGGCGATGAAGGGAGAACTTCTGCGCCTGAAGAAACAGGCTTCGCAAATTGAACAAATGGGCGATCAATACCAGCCGTTCGCGGCCCGGCTGGCCCAGTTGGTTGACAACTTCGACGAGGATCAAATCTGGAAGTTAATCGAACAGTTTCTCACCGAATAAAATTGGCTCCATATGTGTTTCGAGGAGGAACGCTG
>JAGRCC010000657.1 GCA_020433785.1 Anaerolineae bacterium | reverse complement strand
CCTTAGACGCAATGTCAGCGGCGCTGATTTTTGCCATCGGCTCCGCCTCTGTCGAGCCATAGACGGCCACGACCTCGGCGTTGGGGGCCAACTCCCGCAACTGGTCAAGCAGGCGAGGAAAAACGGGCGCGCCGCCGGTAAAAATTTTCTTCAAACCCGGCAGCCGTATCCCCTTCGACAAGCCATAGTCTACCAATCGAGCTAACAGAGCGGGCGAAGCCACCGTGCTGTCGACTTGCTCCTCTTGAATTTGAGCTATGACCGGCGCGGGATCGATGCGGCCGGGGTAGCGTAAATCGGCTTGAGGAATGAGGCTGGTCACACCGGAAGCCAAATTGGCCAACGTAACGATGGGCATCGTGCTTAAATCGATCTGTTCGGCGGTGAGGCGCAGGCTGTCGGCTAGGACTCGATGCTGGGCCAGCAAAAAGCCGTGAGTCCGCAGCGCGGCTTTGGGCTGGCCGGTGCTGCCGCTGGTAAAGGTTAGCAGAGCAGGCGTGTCGTCACCAGCGGCAAAGACATCAGGGTGAGGCGGCAGCGGCATGGCTCGGCTCCAAAGCATTGCGCCGGGGACTGGCCAGCCGATTACAAACTTTTTCGAAATGCGGCGCAGCCCTGGCGAGATCAATCGCAGTAGATGAGCCTTACTACTGGCGATCAAAGCTCGGGGGGGATGCAAGGCGCAGCATGCCTCGATATGATCTCGGCCCTGACCAGGGTCTAAAAACATCGCCACCAAGCCCAGCCGGAAAATTGCGCCCAACGCAACATACAATTCGGCCGACATCGGCTGGAAGACCAGAATCGTGTCACCGGGGCGGAGGCCGGACTGATGGAGCAATGTAGCGATCTGAGCCGATTGATGGTCCAGTTCAGCGAAAGTGGTCACTCGACGACGGCGGTGATAGGTGTCGATGATGGCGGGTTGGGTGGGGTGTTTATCAGTTTGAGATTGAAGAAGATGAATTAGGTTCACGTTTTTATAAGGTTCTTCCGAACAAGGCGTATCGCCGAATAACATTTGAATGACAGCGACGACTAATATTGCATGAGTCATTTGCCTCGTGCATGAGGGCGTGGATAGCGCGGCTGTAGCCTAAGCCATGCGCGATTTGCTGGCAGCAAGCCACCAGCAGGCTGCCGAGGCCACCTGTCTGGCGACTGGGGCAAACGGCCACGGTTTTGATGATCACGGTGTCGATCGGTTGACCGCGCCGAGCTTGCTCTAAATCCGGCAAAGCAAAAATGAAGCCAATGGGTTGGCCGGCTTGTTCGGCGATTAAAATCAACTCCGGCTGGAGGTAGGGACGAAGAGGGCGGTACATCGCCACAAACTCGGTCTCTGTGATGGGTGTGTAGAGGAAGTTACGAGCAAAGGCAGCCGTCGAGACGCTGTAAATCCGATGCAGGTCAGCGTCAAGATCATCAAGATTGAGAGCTCGAATAGATATGCCTCGGTTGGCGGCGCGACGAGCGATAGGATTAAGCCGAGAATTCAGGTGGATTAGGTCATCCGTAATGGCTGAAACGTAGTTCGACAGCACGGTAAAACCGCCGGCTGTGAAGTGATCCGGCCAGTCGTAGGGATTATCCGGTTCGAGAAAGAAAGGGGGAACATCACTGCGCTCGACGACCAGCCGATAACGCCGCCATGTATTACCGTCCATTGGACCAATAGCCATTGTACAGTTCTTGGCCGCGAGTTGGGTGCAGCTTAGCTGTAACAGTTGGGCAGACGCTGAATGATCGACAGCGGCATAGTGACCAATCAAGCCGGGCCGGTGCCCCGAATAGTCCGGGGTCTGCCGCCACCACAGCGAACAGCGGGCCACGATGGTTTGCTGGCGGTCGAGCAGCAGCCAGTGGGCGTCGGCTTGATGAGCAGCTGTGGCCTGCGGATCAAGGTGAGGCAGATGGGGCGGCGTGCAGAAAGCCAGCCATTGGTCATCGAACTGCACGGGCAAGGGCTGAAGGGTCGTCACAACTGCAAAATCATTCATTGTTGTGTCTCCACAGTAAAGGTGATATTAATCAAAACTTGAATTGTAACAATAGCCAGCGGAACGGCGAGAACAAGCTGCCCCATTAGCTCGCCAATTGACATCCCCATAGCACCATCAAGCAACAAAAATCCGAAGATAGGGATAAATAAATTATCCAGACCGCGCCAGGCGACGGCTTCGATCATCATCAACAGCAAGCTTAACAGCAGCCCGATGAGGAGCGACTCGATCGGTTGAAGAGGGCTGAATAACAGTAGCGGAACCTGGATACAAAGAAAGGCCGCAATTAAAAAGGCCAGAGATCCTTCTAACGTTTTATCGCCATCAAAGGTGGTGTAATGCCGATGTCCATAACGAATACCAACCAACGCCGCCGCCGCATCAGCCAAAGCCAAAAGTAGGATAGGGATTGAGAACCGGAGCGGGTCATCGCCGGTCAAAAAAAATAGAGCTGCCACGCCGCCGACAAAGTAAATTTCTCCCAACGACTGCCGCCGCCCGACACCGCACAGCACAGCCCCCCAATTGCCTCTAAGACGAGCCGTCCGCAGCGTCATCAGCGCCGGAGCCGTGATGACAACCAGTACTAACGCCGGCCAGGTCGCATCGAACAACCAAGGGACCGGCAGCATCGCCAGCCCCATGCCGATGTGGAGTAATTTGCGAGCGACTTCAGGATGCGGCGAGAAGGTACGTTTGTACCAACTTAATGTGGCGAGCAAGCCGATCAGGCTGATGAGAATAAGCGCAATTCCAAACCAGTTGAACATATTTGACGTGGGACGTGGGACATGGGACGTGGAAAAATACGTCCCACGTCCCACGCTCTACGAGACCACTTCCTCCACGATGAATTTACTATAAAAGAAAGCTTTATCGGCCCGATGCAGGCGATTAGCCAAATCAGAGAGCGGGCGGAGTTGATGGGCCATCAACTCAGGCCGGGAGCGGGGGGCGAGTAGATTCCAATAGACCAGACGACTGCCGGGTCGAGCCACCTGCACCAACTTGGGTAAAATGTGATGATAATTCTCCGGCGACATGTATTCAAAAATATTGCTTAGATTAAAGCTGTCGATTGGGCCGGGTAAATCGTAGGTATCGAGAAAAGTTTCAAGCGACTGACAACGCCACTCGAGCCGATCAAGGTTAGCCCGGATAAGTTCAAAATTTTCGGGCCGGAGGGCATAAGGCAGCGCGGTCGTGTGCCGGCCGG
>JAGRCC010000656.1 GCA_020433785.1 Anaerolineae bacterium | reverse complement strand
AATTGGCCGATGTGGTGAGTTTAACCCCCATGGCGGTGCGCTATCATCTCAATGTTCTCCAGAAAGACAACCTGATTACAGCGCCTGCCGTGCGGCGACCCAAAGGTCGAGGCCGCCCCCAACAGGTGTACACGCTAACCGATGCCGCCGACGAACTTTTTCCGGTTGATTACTTTGGTCTGACCGATTATCTGCTCGATGAGTTGAGCTTGCAAATGGGCCAGGACGGGGTACGCCAGATCTTTTGTCGAATTGCCGAACGGTTAGCGTGTGAAGCGCCCCCGACGCGGCCCGATCAAACGATTGAGTCTCGTTTGGATGAGGTGGTGACTTTTCTTAAAGATAAAGGGTTTGTGGTTGAATGGGAAGTCGACGGTCCTCAATATTTGATCCACGCCTATTCCTGTCCTTATCGTCAAGTTGCAAAAAATCATGAAGATGTGTGCCTGTTGGACAAACAAATTATTAGTTCAATGCTCAATACCGAGCCGCTCCGTACCTCTTGTTTAACTTCCGGCAACAGCCACTGCACTTATCAGATTTCAAGACCCATTGAACTTATAGTAGAATCCTCTTAAGCCGAAGCTTCTAGTAGATCAAAAGACTAAGCCATCATTAATATCGTTATCAGGAAGATGATATACTATGTCGAGTAAGCCGACATATACTCACTGATAACCGGAAATGGTGGCTAAAAATATAGAAGGGTTATGTTATTTGAACATATCGCTACGACCTAATACTATTATCAAAGGAGATAATCGTCTATGAAAGATGGTTTTGGCCGCGAAATCGACTACCTGCGAGTCTCGCTGACCGATCGCTGCAACTTGCGCTGCGTCTACTGCATGCCTATGCACGGCCTGACCTTTGTTCCGAATCAAGAGCTGCTGAGCGCCGACGAGTTAGAACGCGTCGTCCGAGCGGCGGTTGAGGTCGGTTTCAAGAAAATTCGCCTGACCGGCGGCGAACCGACCCTGCGACAGGATGTGGTGGACATTGTCGAACGCTTTCACCGCATCGACGGCATCGAGCAGGTGGTGATGACGACTAACGGTTACCGCTTGCCTTACATCGCCGAAGATCTGGTCCGCGCCGGTTTGACCCGAGTCAATATCCATGTTGATTCGTTGAACAAAGAGACTATCTCCAAAATTATGCGATTGGGCAGCTTCGATAAAGCCTGGGCCGGCATTGAAGCCGCCGAAAAGGCCGGGTTGACGCCGATTAAACTCAATGCCGTTATTACGCGAGGTTATAATGACGATGCCGCCATTGAAATGTCGCGATTGACCTTGACCAAACCGTGGCAAATTCGCTTTATCGAGTTGATGCCCTTTGCCGGACCAACCGAAATTCAGCTTGAGCATTACGTCTCCAGCGATGAGATTAAAACTCGGATTGAGCAGGAATTGGGACCGCTCTTTGACGTTAACGGGGGTGAACTGGATGGGGAAGCGCGGGTTTATCGGTTAGCCGGCGCTGAAGGCACGGTCGGCTTTATTAGCCCTATCAGCAATCCTTATTGCGACGGCTGCAACCGCCTGCGTCTCACCGCCGATGGCCGGGTACGGCTGTGCCTGCTGTCGGATAAGGAGATCAATTTTAGAGATACGCTGCGCCAGGGCGGCACGCATCAAGATTTGGTCGATCTCTTCGAACGCGCCATTCGTACCAAGCCCGTTGGCCACCAACTCAAAAACGGGGTCTTTGCCGAAAATCGCACGATGAGCCAGATTGGTGGATAAAGATTCAATGACACAGGCTGTAATTTTGACAAACGCCAATTTATGGGTATACTTCACTTT
>JAGRCC010000655.1 GCA_020433785.1 Anaerolineae bacterium | reverse complement strand
CGTCAAAGTTTACTTTGACCTTAGGGTCGGTATGACAAAGCTAGCTTTGTCGCTCCGATTCTTCGCCTTCGCCTTAGCCTGGCGTTTACAAAACCTTCACCTGCGTAATCTCTCGCCCGGTGGCATCGACGATATGGGCCGCGCAGGCCATGCACGGATCAAAGGAATGAATGGTGCGCAGGACTTCCAGCGGCTTTTCCGGATCGGCAATGGGTGTGCCGATGAGCGCCGCTTCATAAGGGCCGGGCCGGCCTTTGGCGTCGCGGGGGCCGCCGTTCCAGGTGCTGGGCACGACACACTGGTAATTTTCGATCTTCTGATCTTTGATGTGAATCCAGTGGCCCAGCGCGCCTCGGGGGGCGTCGTGCCAGCCGTAGCCTTGCGCTTCGGCCGGCCAGGTTTCGGGCTTCCACATTGTGCCGTTGTGAATCTTGATGTCACCGGCGGCGATGTTCTCGGCCAACTGATTGATCCAGCCATCGAGCTGATCGGCAATCAAGACCGTTTCGATGCAGCGCGAGGCAATCCGGCCCAACGTGGAGTAGAGCGCTTCCGGCCCCACTCCCAGTTTATCCAGCACCAGATCAACCGTGCTGGTGATGCCTTCGTGGCCCATGGCATAGCCCACAATCATCCGCGCCAACGGGCCGACTTCCATCACCTGGTCGTCGTAGCGCGGCGCTTTGAGCCAGCTATATTTGTTGTCGGTTTCTAAAAAGTCGTAGGGCGGTTTCGGCCCGGTGTAGTTGGCGTTGGTTTCCCCTGCCCAAGGGTGCAGCCCGGTGTTTTCATCGTCGTAACTGAACCAGGAGTGAGTTACGTACTCGCTGACCTTATTCTGCTCAACCGGCAGCACCTTACTGAGGTCGCGATTGAGGACGATGCCGGCCGGCAGCCACAACTCGCCGTTGGCATCCGGAAATTCACCGTAGGTCATAAAGTTGCCGATGCCTTCGCCGTAGCCGGCCCAATCGAGATAAAAGGGCGCAACGGCCAGCACATCGGGCAGGTAGACCTGCTCGACAAACTTCTTGGCATTGGCAAAGTAACCTTTGAGCGTGGCGATGGTGTCGGCGTTGATCGCCGCCTGGCTGTTGGGGTCAATCGGGGTGGCCATGCCGCCGACTAGATAGGTTTGCAGGTGCGGGTTTTTCGCACCCAAAATGGCGTGGGCTTTGATAAACTCGCGCTGCCAATCGAGCGCCTCCAAATAGTGGGCCGTAGCCATCAGATTGGCCTCCGGCGGCAGCTGATAGGCCGAGTGACCCCAATAGGCGTTGGCAAATGGCCCCAACTGGCCGGTGCCGACAAATGCCTTCAATCGATCCTGAACGCCCTTGAAATAGACCGCACTCGACATGGGCCAATCCGAGATCGATTGGGCCAGCTTGGAGGTTGCTTCGGGGTCTGCTTCTAGGGCGTTGACGATATCGACCCAATCGAGGGCATGCAGGTGGTAAAAGTGGATGACGTGATCCTGCACAAACTGGATACCGGCGATCATATTGCGCAGCAGTTGCGCGTTGGGCGGCACTTCAATGCCCAGTGCGTCTTCCACCGCTCGCACCGATGCCAGAGCATGGACCGTGGTGCAAACCCCACAGATGCGCTGGGTCATTAACCAGGCCCCGCGCGGGTCGCGCCCTTTGAGAATATTTTCGATGCCCCGCCACATCGTGGTCGATGACCAGGCATCGGTGATCACGCCATCGTTAACCTCCACCTCGATGCGGAGGTGGCCTTCGATCCGGGTGATCGGATCAACTACGATCTTAGCCATAATTGCTTACTCCTTTGTAACGAATAAGGAGCGTCAAAGTTCACTTTTATGGACAAAGCTAGCTTTGTCGCTCCGGTCAGTTTTCATTGTTGTTTAGGTCTCGGAGCGTCAAAGGTTACTTTGATGGACAAAGCAGAGCTTTGTTGCTCCGATCGGTTAGTCGTTTCTTTAGATATGCCTCAGCCCTAAAGGGCCTACTACAAACCCATAAACTCTAACAACTCCACAAACTCTACCAACTCTATAAACTCTATAAACTCCCCAACTCACCTCACCCCGCCGCCGGCAGGGGCGCTTCTTCGAGGATTTGTTCGGGTTCGGGCGCGTGATCGGTATAGACCGGCAGGTTTTTCACGGCGAACATATAAAGCAGGACGCCCAGCGAAATCAAGCCGGCGGTTACGGCAAATTCGACCCAATTGGGTATATAGAACGCGCCGTTTTGGCCCCAGACCAGCACATTAAAGCGATTGAGAATCACCCCGAAGACGACCAGCAGCGCGCTTTGGAACAACCGGGCGTTGTCGTTGCGGATCGAGGCGAACGACAGCAGGATCAGTGGCGCTACCACGCCGATGAGGATTTCGGCCAGGTACATGAAACTGGCCAGACTGCCCTCGAAAATCAGCCCCAGCTTGCCGCTAAAGGCCAGATTCCCCAGATTGACCAGCAGATAAAGGCCCAACATCGTGGGCAGCCACGAGCCGATTTCACTCAGCAGGTGGCTTTCGATGTGGCGGTCAAAGGCTTTGGCGCTTAGCGTCGACTCGACTATAACCATCGCCAGCCCAACTGATACGGCTGAAATGTAGAACAGCACGGGCAGAATTGGGGTGTACCACAGCGGGTGGGTTTGATTGGGAACCAGCACAAACAGCCCGCCTAGCGACGACTGATGGGCGGTCGAGATGATAATGCCGGCGATGACCACCGGAATGGTGATCTTGCGCACGATCCGCAGCAGGGAATGGAGACGATATTTCTCCAACACCAACTGGCTGTTCTCGATGGTTAAAATGCTGAGGTAGAGAATGACACTCCAAGCAATCTCAAACATCACCGAGTGGTGGTTCCAGTAGAAAAAGGGATGGTAGAAGCGATCCGGGCGGCCCAGGTCGAACAGAATCGAGCCGGCGGCCAGCAAATAGCCGATGTAGGCCGTCAGCAGCGTGGGCCGGATTAGAGGGTAGAAACGCTTCATACGAAAGATATAAACGATGGCGGCCAAAGTGAAGCCGCCGGCGGCCAGCGCCACGCCGGCCATGACATCGAAGGCGATCCACAACCCCCATGGGCGGCTGTCGGCCAGGTTGGTCGATCCCAACCCCTGGCTGTAACGCACAATCGCCGCCCAGACGCCGATGAGCAGGACGATCCAAAGAATAATCGAGCCAACCGGCAGCGTAGCCTGCTTGCTCGATTTCATGGTAGTGGTGGCCATATTACTCCTCCTCTGCCTTGTGTTCGGCCTGGCTGCGATTGACGTAAATCGCGCCCATCAAGCCGCCGACGCCCAGAATAATGCCCGGTACCGACCAGTTGAGCGGATCGGTCAAGCTGGGCAGCGGGCGTGGGTCAAGCGTGGGCAGGCCGAGCTTCGTAAATGGGACGTGCGACAGCACCAGTTGCAGGGTGCCACCGGCCTCGTGTTCCCCGTAAACGCGATCTTCATA
>JAGRCC010000654.1 GCA_020433785.1 Anaerolineae bacterium | reverse complement strand
TTATGCTTGGGTGAGGTTAACTCCTGGCCAGGCGTGCTGAATCTTCTCCCACAGATGATCACCCGTAAGCTGAGTATCATATTCCGCATACCAAAATTGGCCAGCCAACTGAACCAGATGCCGTCTTTCTGCCGGACTATATGGCTGCTCACGACTCCTACCAAGCTCGTCAAAGACGGCCTCCAGTCGCACCTCTGGTTGCCCATTGTAGAAGTTTTCCAGAACCTCATCTCGTTGTTCAGCCGGGATCATGCGCGTGAGAACCCCAATCGCAGCCAGAGTCGCTATTGGCTCTGGGATATTCAGCAAGTCACGAAGAGTGTGTTGCGGCATATCCTGCCGGGCATTGAGCGCGAGCCTTGCCAGAGATAAGGCCAAAGCTGTAGATAGGTCCGGGTCAATTTCTTCCGGGGTACGTACCTGGTCGAGTAAAGCGTTACTTACCTGGCGCAGTTGTTGGCGATCATAAGGATTCAGCACGCGTACGGTCGCTTCATCCAATGCCCGGGCCAGCGCTTCGATCAGGGTCGCGTTTACCTCATTTGTTTCTGTTTGAATGCTCCGATCAGTGGGGCCTAACACCTGGGCCCCACGTTGGACGAAAAGGGCCTCCAATCGATTGAGTAATTTACGGGCAGGCTGGAGTCCGCCGATCTGTCCCAGTGCCCAGGCCGCCGCCGCACGTTGGGTAGCTGAGACCGCCATGTCCCAAAGCGTAAGGGTCAACGCAGAGACAACCCTATCCGCATCACCGGGTGCAAGTATTCGAGCGGGTGTCTCTAGTTCGTTTCGTATAAGAGCTGCCTCACGACCGAGGGCTGTTGCAGCAATAATTCCCTCCATTGAAGCCTCTCGTCGCTGTTGCAAATGCTCGATATACCGATTTATATCATTAGACATAAGTTTCCTCACTTTCACGAAAGCGTTACCCTAGAGTCTCTTGGTCAGAGGAACTACGGTTGCGCTCCTTGGCATGTGACATAGCAGCATGTTTGCTCATTCACTCTGTGCTCACAGTAATGGCAGCCACCTCCGTAATCCCACTTGGGAGTCTGCTTTTGGGGTAACCTGGGAAAGTATTTGTGTCACAACCATTCTGCAGCCACTTTTTAAACTCCAGACTAGCCTCACTATCGATGTCAGTCACCACGGCGACAACATCATACTGTTGAGGCGGTCCGCCAAAGTTGACAATAGTTTGCCACCTACCTCCTGACGCTTCAGATGGGATCTGCAGACAGGCGTCCAGGGTTTGTGGGTAAAACTTTAAGTCAGTGGGATAGACCATAACCCAAATCTCCTTGCCGGTTAAATCACCGGTATAAGTGCCGCCCACAGGGACGGTCGTATACAGACCTGCCTCGCAGTGTTGCGGGGACGTAATCTCGACTTCAACATCGACTGATGGGCCGCCAAGGGGGAGGCGAGTTGACGTTAATTGACAGGATGGTGAGGGTGGCAGTGATGTGTCCGTAACAGCGGATCCCGCTGTGGGAGTAGGAGTTTCAGGTGGCGTCTGTGTGTCAGTGATAGGGCGTTCTGTTGATTTTTGGGTGGGTTCTTCAACGGGTTTCTTAGTCGGTTCTGCAGTCAGTTTTTCAGCAGGCTCTTCCGTAGGTTCCTTGAGCACTACGATTGGTTTTTCAGTAGGTTCTTCTGCCCGACCCGAAGCCACCACCACATCGTACTGGCCATTTGCATCAGGAAAAGTACCTGAGACGACAGCAAATACTGTAGATGCACCAAGCTCTGATTTATCAGTTGCTTGGCAATACCACACCCATTCAATATCGCTATTACCCTCTGATGGTTTACATTCAATATGATTATCACCAGTAACTTTGATCTTAGCAACGAGAGGTTTCAATTCATTGGAGGTTATATCAACAGTGAATTTGACCCGCTCGTTGCGTGGCAATTGCGGACCCTCAGGTCCTGGATTAATGACAACAGTAGGTTGTTGTACGGGAGTAGGCGCTGGAGTAGGACTACATCCAGTACTGAGTAAGTATATAAACCCTAGCACCACGGGATACAAAACTAACTTGCGCATAATTATTTCTCCTTTTCCAACTTACTCCTTATTAAATACTGCAAATGGGATGGGAATAGACTCTGGGCGGCTTGAACACCTAAAATGAAGTTCAACCATATATATTCCGTGCGGCAATTTGAGCCATTTACCTTCCAAGATGGTAGCCTCATCATTCTGAGGCTCCAGTCGTTCATTCCCGCTACCAAGTTTCACTTCCACCCAAGGCACTCCATCACCTGGCTGAAAGTTATGTATCTCAGCATATACCTCGCCACCTGGGCAGTAGCATTTTTTCGTCAAAAGAAGCTCTACGCCCAGTTTGATATTGCCGTTGCCAACCGTTCGTTTGTCCGGGAATGGCCCTAAATCTATACGCTTGTCTTCCTCTATATAGTAACGTCCAATCACATCAACGGGACCGTGTCTGAACCAACAATGGTTGTTAAAATAATAAAAGATGCCGCCTATTCCTCCTGCTAATGACAAAAAAAACATAAGTTCAAGAAGAAACAAACCCCATGCTCTCACTACAAATGGATTATTTCTTAGTTTCTTCATTGTGCTTATAATAGTCTTGAACTCCACCAGGCCACCTTGAGTAACGTTTTAGGATTCAAAGACAATTCTTTTACCTGAATCCGTTTCCACACATCCAACCGATTATCCTGGTAGTCAAAGATAGGACCATTTACAGGTCTGGCATAAAGTACTGGACAGAAAAAGTCAAGTCTATCTAGATCATGAGCTCTCTTTCGAACTTCATAGAGTGCTTCCTCGAAATCCATCTGATTGGTAAACAGTGTTTGAGATAGTCGGTTATATAATGCCTGCGTGGTCATGATCGCTGTCTCAGGAGTTATCTTCATTTGCATGCAGACCAGGTTGACTGTACCTTTTAGTAAAAACATTGTAGCAAATCCGGTTAGAACAGGTACTTTTGAATCTGCTGGACTGGCGGTGTCACAGGCATGAAGGATGACAATTCGAGGCATAGGTTTAGCTCGCTGATTATTGCTGCTCTCAACTTGTCGATCAATCGTATCACTAGAGAGGTTCTCCCCTGGTCTTAAAACAAGTTGAGGAGCGTCACCTATGGCGTTGCCATGTCCAAAGTAATGGAGAATATGCCAAGTTTTTTGCTCCAGGTAATCTAAAAATCTCTTTCCTAAAGAAACAGCCTTTCCTTCAACCTCAGGTTTGGAGGTAATTTCCCAGCAGGATTGATTTTTTGTCTGATCAAACCAAACTTTTCCCCCATAAACTGTTGATTTGCTTTCATCCCCAACTAAAAAATTTATTTCTAAGAGCCTCAATCGTACCAGAGTCTCTAATGTCTTATCCAAAGCCTGTTTTTCCGCTTCTAACTGCCCTTGGAAATTTAAACAATCATCTTCATTTACTTGGATTTCGCCTAACGACAAACCTGAGTCTTGTAGATTGGAGAAGACGACGAGCATCTGTAATGGTTCATTTGCTTTAATAAGCATTGTATTTTCTGCTTCCAAGCCCAAGTGTCTTACAATAGACACATAGGTACTGTGATGCGTAGCCACAAATCCTGTTTCCCCACCCCCTAAAGGGTAATTTTCCTTGGTAAACATGGCCTCAACAGGAATTTTGCTTGACTCTGCATCGGTATAAACAAGGATGCGTCTCCAGGTTATCTGAGCTTCAGAAAGGTCAAGGATGGTATTTAATTCCTCTCCTGATAATGGCTTTATGGCTTTAAGACCTACGTCTTTTAACTCTTTTTCAAGCCGTTCCCGCGCAGTCGGATTTGTTTTACCCATCCAATTTTCCAAGTATACAGCAAGTTGCTCAATATCCGATTGTTCGAGGTCTAGGTTTCGAGCAGCAGGCAGTTTACCAGGTCCTGTGGTTGGAGCAATTTGGGTAAATCCATTCTCAGTATGAACTATTGTGATTGGAATCTCGAGGAGTTTTTGCATTTTTCCATATCAAAGATATAGATCTAGTATCTCATTACACAGTTTCAGCGCAATATCACTATCAGTATTGGCTAATAAGACAGCCGCCTGACAACGAACATCAACTCGATCTTGGCTCCGAATTACTTTTAATATCTCTTCTTTGCCGGGAAAGTTCGTACTAAGGTGTATTGCTCTATCTGTAGGAGCCTGAATCCACTGTTTTTTCTGCTGCAACCATATATCACTAAGTTGCTCAATCGCTTCAATACGTATCTGTCCTGGAGCAGTATCATCCCGAATTATATCTATTAGCTTTTTTACTGGACTCATTTTATACACCTTTCTCTAAATTGCTTGGGCTGCACTAACGATAGACGTGGTATCTCCAGCTCCAACTATGCGCAATTGGTCTTGCATCGTTCCATAAACCCACCGCACTGGTACGAGCACAACAGAATATTTATAGTTAGGAAAATATGTACCATATAGCTCTATGCTGGCAGACGGAGGGGAGTTCTGTTCTTCATATAACACCTGAGCAGTTTCAACCAAGGCTGTAAAACCCTCTTCTTTTACCTGGGTCATTGTATCTCGAGTCTGATTTAAAGAAATCTGGCCCCGGGACATCAATTTGCGTAACACCACCCACTTGGCAATCAGATCGGCTTGGATTTCGGCTAGTCTTTGCGTCTGACTTAGTTCATTCTGATCTTCACCTTGACGAACAATGATATCTATATCTATATCATGAACATATAGGCGCTTGAGGCCTAAGCTGGAAGCTACCTCGAGTGCTTGAATGACCTTCTGATATCCACGTGGTTTCTCTCGCAAATGAACTTCCAACGCCTTTTGTCTTTTTTCTTCGTTATATCTCTCTATTGAGTCACTTCTGCTAATAAGTTTTTTCGCTTTTAGTACTTGAAATAATAGATCTAACTCTTCACCTATTCCAATACTAAAGATGTACTCGGGAATCAAATCGATGAGCCAGTCAAAATTTTTATCTCCAGAAACTTCGAGATGAATCTTAGTATTTTTTTTCTTAAACTCATCGAGTTCCTTTTTTGTCCTATTATGTACCGATCTATCTAAACTCTGCAGGCCAGCCATCATCAAAACATCATACTCCTGCGCTGCTGCCTGTTGGGCAAGTGCTTCACAATCGCTCGATGATAAGACATTGCTAATGCTACTATCAAAGCCAAACAGATCATTCACTTTAAGTTGCATCCCATATTGTTCAGTTAAAGCCCGATTAATACGTCCGTCTGATAGATAATAGGCATATCGACTCCGCAGAATCACACGATCTGTCCGTTTAGGTGTTACTCCTGCTCCACAACAGGAACAGTAAACAATTGGGGTTCCAGTTGAGAATTCAATTACAAAGTTGTGGATTTCAGGTTGTTGCTCAGACTTCTTAAGCGCCAACGGCTGGGACAGATGTAATCTATTTGTAGTGCCGTGAGACTCATACCACAGTAATCTCAATCTTGGATCAAGTTGATCAAGCAAACTATTTGAGACAAAAGGAGTGAGTAAATGTACATCCTGCTCACCCAAAGTAATGAGGGCTTGGGCGCCGGTGATAGCAGCTCCACCAAGAGTAGGGGAACGACCTACCTCCTTTACAATTTCGTCTATTAAGTCAATCAAATCCCGTACTTCTTCACCCTTGTCATTCCGGATATCAAATTTGCTTACCCAATCTTTACCAAAGCTGGTAATTTTGAGATAACCTAATAACACCTTTAAAAGATCTGAGGGAACTTTAACCTGAATTGGCATCTTAATATCTGATCGATCATCTAACTGTTGCAGAAATTCACCCAATTCACGGACAAGGTACTCTCTACTTTTTCCTTCAGCGGCAGCTACTTTGTCGATGACTTTGGACATCCAATAGTTATTCAAACGCATGGAGTAGTCAATTCCAGCGCTGTAGGTGAATAGGAATTTTTTATCTGTAGGTTGATACATTTTATATTTTCGGAATCGCCGCTGCCAAGGCTCATAGATGAGGCTACGGTATACATCTAGTCGATTACCATCTTGGCGCTGTTGGAAACCAAAGTAACAGTCAAAAAAGACCATAAGCAATCGCTGTAAGCGTGCTCCTTTTGGTAGAAATTCCAGCTCTGTAAACAGCTGAATTTGCTCGTCAATTTCTTGTAGCTTGTTTTGAGTCGGGTCGTCAAGCGACTCGAAGTGATCGCACCATTTAATTGATGGCGCAAATTCACCAAGATGATGTAGGATCATTTCTGTTACTAGAGCTTCATAGACTACAAAATTAGGCATAGTCTTTTGATGCAGTTGGCGTAGTTGGTCGCGTAAATCGTGCAAAGAGTCAAGATCAACGCTTCCTTGATACAACATCCACGCATTTTGCCAAACCAGGGCAATAATATCCTCAAAAGGTTCTGTTGTTACAATTGAAGCATCTTCTGACCCATTAAGTCTTTTCGATATAGAGGTTAGATGCTCAGTGATATTTTTTAGCTCCTCTACATTAACATATTGAGCCTTACTAATTTTTTGGTAGATTGCCCTAAGGATAGTGCCTATAATAAGAAGATCATCTTGCATTGAGTCATCCATTTTAGCCTCTCCTACTCCCATTGAACTTTATGGAGGCAAAGCTCAATTCAATCATTTTACTGGTTTAATCAAGCTTCTTGGTACAGATCATAATACACGGCCTTTATATATAGATTGCAGGCTTGAGTGCATTTCCCATTGCCAAGTTGGCAGATTTGACTCTTCACCAGTTTTACGCGGCCATTATTCATTTACCCTGTTAATGTTTAGTTGTATATCTGTATAAACAGATATACAATATCGCATCTCTTCTTTTTTGTCAATACCCTTTTCTAGGAATCGACACTAAATTTAAGGTCAACCGTGAAACGGGCTTCGCTCTGCGCCTTGCATTACCCTTTATTACGGGCCGAAGCAAAAACAAAAAGCCACAAGCGATTGCTGAATATTGCAATGCCTGTGGCTCTGACCATGCACCCTCCTGATATTGCCAAGCTCCACTGCTTGGCCGTCTGACTTCAGTACAAATTCATTTTTATTGACAGATAATCTTAGCTTATATTAACACAATAAATGAGTAATTTCAATAGGGTATTGCGATTTTTTTCTCAAATAAGCTAAAGAAGAGTTTTAGCCAGTTCAGCTAAGCGCTATGGTTCTTCGCTGCCGGTCTCGATCCGAGGCTCATCCTCTACAATTCGATAGCGGTAGGACTGGAAGAAGTCGCCGCGGTCAATCGCCCTCATCACTTCCAGAGGCAAATTCTCCTGGTCATAAGAGATCCGGTCACGCACGTAAACAAATTGCTCTTGAGGCCGTAGATGATGCATCCCAAGCATCTCGATTTCCGCCGGTGTGGGCGGTCGAGCTTGGATAATCTCATCGGCCCAGGCTACCTGCCGGTAATGGCGGGTGTAGATACCGAAGATACTTTTGGTGAAGTCCTCTGTCTCCAACAGGTCGGCTCGGAACTGCTCCGCCAGTAAGTAAAGTGTCTGTCGCGACAGCGGCTGGTCGTCGCCGCAACGCAATCGATCAATGCGATAAACAGGCGTCTGCGCTGCCTGTTCGGCCTCAAGCGAGAAAGCTTCGACCACACGTCCCTCGGCTTGGCTGGCGATAATCCGTTCTTTGGCCAAGACTTTAGTGGTCGGAGTCAGGCCTGCTGCCTTGATTTGTTCGGCGAAAGAGATGACTCGCGGCTCCTTAGTGGGCTTGCGGATAACAAAAGTGCCGGCCCCAGAGCGGCGCGAAATGATCGCTTCTCGCTCTAAGGCGCTCAAGACGTTTCGGATTGTACCGCGACTGACATTGAACTCATCAGCCAATTCCGGCTCTGAGGGTAACTGTTTTCCAACATAGAAATCATCTCGCAGGATCATGGCCATAATCCGCTCTTTGATATATTCACCTTTTCCAGCCATTCATATACCTTCCCGGGGCATATGCCCATATGTTTATTTGTTTATACAGATATACCATAGCAAACCTTTTCTAACCTGTCAAACTCTTAAGTCCATTCGTTCGGAGGTTGGCCTATTAGAAAAATTTACGTCTTGACTTTTTTGATCACGTGCGCTAAGTTGTTCAAACAGCTAAACGTATGAATAATTTAGTAATAATATCAACTATACATTGTGAGTTACTCACGGTGGATTCAGAAGAAAACCAATGTGCAGAAAATTTTGACTTGTTCTGGTTATTGGTCTGGTGGTATAATTGCTCGGAGATACAGCCCAAGCTCGGGAGCCAGTCGAGCCACTCCACATCGTACTATTGGTCGATGACTCTAACTCGATGGCCGAAAATGACCCCGATAACCTGAGACTGGTCGCTGCCAAACTGTTCATCAGCCTGCTAGAGCCTCAAGATCAGGCCGCTGTGATTCGCTTCTCAACCGATAGCCAAGTGGTGGTTCCCTTCACCAAAATGGTCCCTGAGGTCAAGCGCGACTTAATGGCCCAACTGGATCGAGGTTTTAGCAGCGAGGGGATGACGGATATCCGGGCGGCCTTGGCCCAAGCCGGAACCTTGATGGCCACGGCGCCGGCAGGCAAGGGGCGGGTTGTCTTCTTGACCGATGGCATGCCGTATATCCCGGCCTGGCAGTCGCACAAGCCAACTACAGCAGAATTGACAGACTACGTCGAAGAGACACTAGAATTAGCTGAAGAAATCGGCCAGCCGGTGTTGACCGTTGCCCTAGGCGCGCAGGTTGATCAAATCTTATTGCAAGCCATCAGCCAGGCGACCCAAGGACGCTATTTTGCCGCAGCCACTGCCTTGGCTCTCCCCGCTATTTATCTCGAGCTACTCTCCGAATTGCAGGATCGGGTAATTGTTGGCCCCGGTCAATTGGCCGCACCAAGCGAGACTACCGTAGATGTCCATCCCTACGCTCAAAGCGTTGGCTTCGTCATCGTCAAAGACCCGGCCGTGACGCCTTCCATCTATCCGCAAGGAATTCTATCCACACATTACAGACTGGCTCCCCGATCAATAGCCGGGCATAACCAGTGCATTGCATGGGGCCGGGCAACGGCGCTATATCGGCCGCATAGCACTATTCATGCGCTTTCCCGCCGTTTTTTTGAAGCCTTGTCCCACAAACTCGCCGATATGAAGGCCATTCCGGCCATCGAGACCCTACGTCTGAAGGATTACCAAGTCAACGATGCAATTGCTCAGGTACGGTTGACTAGATGATACTGGACGGGTGATAGTAGAGACCAGTGAGGATGACCCCGACCTACTAACTCTGATCCGAGGCGAGGCTGATAAGGCCTTGTGCGGCCTCGGCTTGCATGCCACGCGGGAACGGCTAGTGCGGGCCGGCTATGGTCTGGCCGATGATCCGCCAGCTAGTCGCCCAATACGGTGCTATTTTTTTGCCGCTCTGCGAGAAGCGCCGGTCATGACCATTCTGAAACCATTGCTCACCCATGTCTCCACTCTCCTAAATTTTCACTACGGGCCCCAGTCGATAACCGCCTTCTTGAATATCGCCACACATAGTCTCGACCATAACACCCCTCAGCAAACAACAGTCGCTGCAGCCCTACAAACGCTGCCAGATCTGGTTACCGACCAGACACGCCCCTGTCTTTGGCCTTGTGTGCTACTCGATTGGGTCAAGACAGGAGGTGTTTTTGCCAAAGGAGATGAAGAATTAGGGGCAGCGCTCGTTGCCGTATTACGGGTTCTACTTCTGGCGGACGAGCCGGCCGCCTTGCTGCAGGAGGCCCTGCCGAAGACCGTTTTCGTGAAGGGATTATCATCTACTTTTTGCTCTCTGGGAGCGGCGGTAATCCAGAGTCCACCGCATGAGGTCATATTAAATTGGCTGGCAGCCCGGTTGATGGCCGAGTTTCTCTCTCGCCGTTACCTAATCCCCCTAAATGGTCCTGAGGAAATCACCTGGGGGCAGAGTCAGCAGGTTGCCACTTGTCTGCAACTCGAGGATCTTCTCGATACTTTGGCGAGAGGTCTGGACGCCGGGGTGACGGCAGAGCCAGGATTGGAACTCTCAATGCTTAAAGGGATGTTGGGACAGACATCTCAAGTGACGGAGGCAATGATCGTCAAAGCCGGTCAGATGCTCACAGATCAGGTCAGTCGCAACCAAACAGCGCTGACGGCGCAACTGCTCTCCGAAAGCGATCCTGTTGGCCACCTTCCCGGCACCTTGGCCGAGGAGGGTGCACGCGGACCTCACGGTTTATGGAGCGTCAACTATCTTTAGAGGCCATCGGTGAGCAAATTCAGCGAGGGCAGACTATTCTGGGGCAAAAACTTGGGCGCTGGTCTTTGAAACGTGAACGACTTGCTGAAGAAGTCCGCCAGACCCAAGTCAAATTGAATGCCGTTCGGCAGTCGCTTCCTGGCCCAAATGCGCTTTTACTCAAATCAGGGTTGATAGCCGGGCTATATGGCTACTTCTTTGGGACGCAGGTGGGACGTATTTTGGGTGCGGGCGAGATTGGTGGTGCTGTACTCACCGCGATACTTGTGGTCATCGGTCTGGCCCTTTGGTTTGTACTCTTTAAGCAGCGCCAGCTTAGACGAGCCTAACAGGATTACACTGCCGCCGTTGCGGCCCGGCAATCAGCCCAAGTCGAAACCGCTTGGTTGAAAGCTGCCCAAGCGGTATTGACTTCAACCGAGACCTGGGGGATAGACCGTACGGACAAAGTACATGCTACTCGAAGAGTTCTAGAGAAAGTACAAGCTTTGCTGGCAATCCACCCCCTGCAATTACCTTCGGATCCAATTATTATCGAGACGCTGCCCTACCTTAAGGGGTATGCAGACTGGCTACAGACAAAACTCCACGATGATCCCTTAATGCTAGAGGTGCAGGCCACATTAGAGCGAAAACGAATGCCCACGGATTGGTCAAATCTAGGCGAAGCAGTCTTGATTAAAGCTTTTATCACCGCCGGCCGCCACGCCCTGCACGATGTACCGGAGTTGTCTGTCGAGCAAGTGCTTACCAACCAAGGCGAAGAGGCATTGACATTCCACATTGCGCGTCTGACTCAACTGGCAACGCCACTCATCAACCTGAACCGGCCGGCAATGCCAGCTAAATCAGGGGGTCCCAGCACGTTAGACATCATATGTTGGGAACAGGGTGCGGTAAGTCGACTTCAAAACAAACTCGAAAATCACGGCGCTGACCCCGTATCGATCGCCAGTACTAGCGATCCACAGCGAGTAACCTACATTCGTTTAGTTCTCGGTTTTAATCTTAAAACTTGAACGACCTTCAGTGCGGCTGACTGGTGTATCGACGCGCACTAATTCGCATTTCACGCTTCGCGCCTGTTTTGACGGTTAGAAGAAAAATACCTCTTGACATTTTAGCAAAGATATGATAATGTATAGCTGTATATACAGCTATACATTATCATAGACAACCTATTATGACGAAAGGAGTTTGCATCATGAATTGGGCTCTATATTCTTTGTTGCTATTACCATTGGTAGTGTTTCCAAATCCAACCCAAAATTGGGTGGTTGGTTGGGGATGGCTTTAACTACAGGTATTCTCATTTGGGGTTTGTCGGTTTACAGCACCCACTTCAATGCTGTAACCTTTTTCGGCATCCCCTTATCCCAAGGGATGTTCTTGCTGCTTATCACCGCTTTTTATGGCTATGATGCCTGGCTGCTCCACAAGGCTAACACCATCGATCAACAAACTGATTAACTGGAGTGGCCGGTTGATCGATAGAGACGTTGGTACTGCCGCCAGGAGTATCGTCGCCAACCGGCATAGGGGAATCTAATCTTTTGTAGGAGGTGCATCAGTGCTCATCATCAGCATTGTCGTGACAATTGGCTTAATAGCGGCTATCGTTCTTTTACTCGGCTGTCTCCGTCCTGTACGTATTCGCCAGGTCCTGCTTATTCGGGGTCGAATCACCGGTACTGTTCACCGCACTGTGGTCGGACCGAGAATAGCGCTTGTTTGGCCGTTTCAGTTTAGTCAATCACTCGATCTAACCATGCAAGCAGTCCAACTGAATATGGACGATCTTGTCACTACCGATCTGGCTGTTGCTGCTTCGCTTGACATCTTTTATACCTTTGATCCAGCATTCCTGCGAAACACCGACCTGAATCGGATATTACCCGCTTTAGCCGGTGTGGAAAAGATCGTTCAGTCTTGGGCTAACTATATTCTACGGTCGCTGGCGGCTGGGTATACAACGACTGAATTATTAACACTGCCTAGTCACCGGGCTCACCTGGAGAGCTTACTGCGTAACACGCTCCAAGATCGCGTCCAGCCGCTTGGCATACGCATTCACACCATCCGTGTGCTCTGTCGTCCAGCGCCAATGATCCTCGAGGCCCAACTCGCCGCCGCGCATACAAGATTGACAGCACACGCGCGGGCGCAGGCTTTGGCAATGCTAGCCGCTGCTCTTGGTCCGGAAACTAATGTGACGCAAATCTTACCTCTTGAACTGTTGCAGAAGATCCAACAGGGCGATACAATGACGGCTCTCAATCTATCGTTGCCGGCCACATCCGGGGTTAACAGTCAAGATTCTCTTGGCCTACTCTTGATGCTCGGTTCGCGTTAGTCCGACCGGAAAGCTAGTTTGGGCAAACCGTCCCCAACCAAGGAACGGGCCAGCTCCTAAATATCATTGAAATTGCAGCATGATGAGAGATGGAAATAGAATGATAGAAACATGCAAGAATATGTATCCGATCAGGCGCTACAAAGTAGCGCCTTGGAACCTGGAAATAGCGATTGTATTGGCCTCGGTGTTACTGACCTTATTCCCCACCGCAATATCTCAAACGCATTTTTCTTCCGTCACAATGGCCGCCAACCCGGTAAACAATGCATCTTCGATCATAACCGCACCTGAAGATCAAACTACCCCAGCCGTAACCTCCCGTAACGCAAAGACCGCAGAATTCCCGGTAGTCCAGGGCCATACGCGTAATTCGGTTCAGTGTCCTCCCGGCACCGAATTTACCTATGTACCACCTTTTGGCAGCTTTGAGAATCTTGAGGGTCGGGTAGCGTGTATTGACCCCTCCGCTTACCAAGTCGCCGTCTATATCTATGTTTCGGGCTGGTGGACCAAACCTACCTTTGCCCAACCTTTGACGCCCATCCGGCCCGATGGTACTTGGGTGACTGATATCACCACCGGCGGCATTGACCAAAATGCGACCAGAATTGTGGCCTATCTGGCGCCAAGCGGTTATGCCCCACCCTTGATGAGTGGTGGTCAAACACTCCCTGACGAACTGGAGCAGAATACCGTGGCAAGCGCCATAGTCGAGCGCGACCCAATTTATCGAACGCTTCAATTTTCAGGTTATACGTGGCAGGTAAAGGCCAGCGAATCCGTGGTCGGTCCGGGGCCGAACTTTTTTTCCGACAGAGAAGAAGATGTCTGGGTTGACCCACAAGGACGACTCCACCTTAGAATTGTCTTTAGGGATAACAAATGGTATACCACGGAAATTACCAATACCGAGTCTCTCGGCTATGGAACCTATACCTTCAAACTGACCAGCTCGGTGGATCAACTGGATCCGAATGTTATCCTGGGATTATTCACCTGGGATGACAACGCCCCCGAATACAATTACCGCGAGATTGACATCGAACTTTCGAGGTGGGGCGAAACAGAGAACGATAACGCCCAATATGTCGTGCAGCCCTGGAACAATCCTGGCAACATGCATCGCTTCAACCTGGAATTGCTGAACAATAATTCGACCTACAGTTTTGATTGGCGCGCAGACAGCATCAAGTTCTCAAGTTCTCAGGGCCACGCTTCTACCACTGAACCGGGCAATGAGATCGATTCCTGGCTATATACCGGCCCTGATATTCCTCCAACGGGAAAGGAAAATGCTCACATCAATCTTTGGTTACTCAACGGTCGCCCTCCGATTGATGAACAAGAGCTGGAGGTTATTGTAGAGATGTTTGCCTTCACACCCATTCAAGGGAATTTTGGCATTTATCTACCTATTATTCTAAAGCATTGAACGGGGTACTGGATAACGCCGTCCGTGACCTGCCTGCAATTTAGGCGCTTTAAAAGCGTATACCTTCTCCTGAGACAAGAAGAAAGGAGAAATCAATAATGTTATTTTCACGAATATTGAGCAAGAAATTTTACATCCTGGTGGTGACGTTGGGGGTTACTTGTATCGCCGTGATAGGTTTCTGGCCTCCCCAAGTCAAATCTGCTGCACCCCCAGGCTTGGTTACTATCGAGGGCAGTCTCTTGGTTCGCCACGGAAGGCCTTTTGAAGTACGAGGCGTGAACTATTACCCTAAGGATTTTGCTTGGGACAAGTTCTGGACGAGCTATAAGGATCCAGTGACCTCGACCCAGATCAATGAAGAGTTAAACAGGGCCAAGAGCTTAGGCATAAATACCGTGCGTATTTTCCTGCCTTATAAGCTCTTTGACGGTTCAGACCAGGCTTACCTTGACCACCTGGCCGACTTGTCTACCCGGTTAGAATCACGCGATATGGTCGCCATTGTCACCCTCTTCGATTTTTTTATTCCAGCGACTCGGCAGATCCGTACTCGACAACGGATTACTTGGCTAGTACCCGTCACATCAACGCAGTGATCAACACATTGGGTGCGACGAACCCTACCGTTCTAGCCTGGGATATCAAGAATGAACTTGATCGAGACTACACCAATTTCGGAGAGGCGAAGGTTAAAGCCTGGGCGACTGAGATGATCAGCCATACCCGACAACTAGACTCCAACCACCTGATTACCCTCGGCTTTTATGGTGTTGCTACTGGCACTCTTTGTTATAATCCTACCATTACCAATGCGCTGGTGTACAACCCGGTTATCGCCGCCGAGTTTGTCTCGGCTGTAGATTTTATCAGTATGCATTACTTTCTGTCTGAACGCTGCTTTGAGTATGACCTGCAGAGACTTCAGGCCGTTAGCGCCAACAAACCCATCATCTTAGAGGAATTTGGCCTACACACCCTGGCCGATCCTTTGATCCCTTGCACTACCAACCCTGGCAATCCCCGCTGCGATGATCCACACACCGAGATCGAACAGGCAGCCTACTACAACGCCCTCTTTTCCCTTAGCGAGGCCTATGGCCTGGCCGGCTATCTTTTCTGGACCCTGATCGACTTCTCCTACATCCTACCAGACTCACAAGAGTCACACCACTGCCAAGGAATTCTACGCAATGGCGCCGTCAACGTATGCGAGGCAATGAATCCCGACGACTACAGCGAGAAGCCAGCTGCTGACACAACCCGTCGGCACTATGACTCTGGAGTGGCCTATCTGGATTTGTTCGACGCCTGGGTTGAATCAAACACAGACGAAATTCCACCAGGCTGGTCTGATAACTGGAGCGAAGGGGGCGCGCTGCTGCGAGGTTACCAACCCTCCCGCCCCTTGTCGAGTCATAATCAGGGCCAAGTTGCCTTTACTAAGGTTGTGTCCAATGGAACCTCGATCACAGGCCTGGCGGTCTCCCCGATGCTTAAGAACATCGATGTCGACCATTACCCGTTTCTAACGGGTCAGGTTTCCAATTACAGCGTGAGAGATGCTGCAAACGGGAGCAATAGCCTCCTACATATAGGCGTCATGGAGGGACAGGCGATTACTCGACTGCTGACAATTACACCAAATACCTCAATGCCTTATATCTTTACCCTTGACCTCCGCCAGTTGCCGACCGGTTGGACAGGAAACCACGACTTCCAGATTGTTTTGGAATTGACGCCTGAAGCCAATGCGAATGGCTACTCGGCGGCTTATGAATTCGATTGGATCGCCCTTAAGGGTTTTGTTATCTATCTGCCGCTCATAATCAAGTAACTACCCGGCGGGTAAGCCCAAGCGGATGATTGGCATAATTGTGTGAGGTGAAATGATGAAGAGACTCGGAAAAATTATGGAGATAATCCTATCGACAATTATAGGTCTATTTTTGTTGTCTGGAAGCAGCCCAAGTGTACATAGTGCGGCCGCTCGATCAGGGCTAGATATTGCACCTCAATCGACAACAACGTTGTCCCGCATACCACAGGCATTATCACCCTTGCCGCCCCCCGTTTTTGGCGATGAGTTCAATGACGACGTATTTGGTCCTACCCAATGGGATGTGATCAAGGGTAATCCGACCGTCAGTGATGGAAAGTTGATGCTTTCCGGAGGCGCAACCAGAACCGAAATCCAAAGTAAAGCCCGGTTTCCGTCGGGTATTCTGCATCTAGCTATTGAGTCATCCGGCTGGAAGTCTCAACACCAAACAACCGACTCGAGCTTTGGCTTTGAAATCTGGACAGGGAGCAATGGTCAATGCCACTTCGCGGTGGTCTTCATTGCCAATGGTCATCTGGGGGTGCTGCGCTCGCAACCTGACGTGAATAATAACTGTTCCGGCGATCCGGAGCATCAAGCTTTCCTCCCCATTTCCAATTGGGATGCGGTTCGAGCCGCCGGTACGATTTTTCTGACACTAATGTGGTCACCGTCTGGGATAACCCTTCACCTTAGTGACGGTGGGTTGAACCACGGGCAAACAGTTTATAGGGCTGAGGCTAATCCGCCTGTTTCGCTGAAACTTCGACTCAACGCCGACATGGGTGAAACATTCGAAATTGGTTTCCTTAGACTTTACGGCCTTGAAGAACAATCTATTCTGGTAGACGATTTCACCCCTCAACCCGAGCAAGGAAAATCGTTCTGGTTCCACAATCGCCTGGGGGGAGATCGGGGAGCTATTGAGGGACCTGGGAGCGGAAACGTGATTTTCGGAGAAGGGATGGTAACGGCGCAGATTAACAGCGGAACGGATAGTCTAAGAGGGGTCTGGACCGCCCTCAATCA
>JAGRCC010000653.1 GCA_020433785.1 Anaerolineae bacterium | reverse complement strand
CGTTCTTTACCACCAAAGAGGTCGGGCAAGGAACCGGTTTAGGGTTGGCTCAAGTGTACGGCATTGTCCAGCAGCACGAAGGCGTCATTACTGTGGAAAGCGAGTTGGATGTCGGCACTACATTTACACTCTATTTACCCCATAGCTGTGGCCAGGTTATTGAGCCAGCCACCACATCTACACCAAAACCGCTTGCGGGCCACGGCGAACTGGTGCTGGTTGTAGAAGATAACCTGGCCGTGTTGAAGGTGATCAATACCTTGTTGGAGGTACTCAACTACAAGACTTTGAGCGCCAAAAACGGGCAGGAAGCACTGGAGCTGTATCGCGCCGCGTCACCCCCTATTGACGCCGTGCTGACCGATTTGATTATGCCGGAGCTAGACGGGATCGGGTTGCTCCACGCGCTGCAAGCGGATGATCCGCAGGTGAAGATGGTTATTATGTCAGGCTATCCCCAACAAGAACCGATCGAGTCACTGCTGGCCCAAGGAGTTATCGCGTGGGTTCAAAAACCCCCGCAGTTGAACGCTTTAGCGGAGGCGCTGTATCGCGTGCTTCATAAAACATCTGATTGAAGTTGAGTTTGTTGGTGCGAGATAGGAGACCCAACATCTCCATTTGCGTCATATAAGACCTCGGCCTGAGCCAGCACATATTGTCGAAAGGTGGGGCTGAGAAATTGAGGTGTGTTGAAGTCAACCGGCCGGTTCAACAACTCAGATAACTCCTGCTGCATTCCAAAAAAAGCCAGTCCGGGGATGTGGTCAGGATCGAATTCAACCAGTATATCCAGATCGCTGGTTGGCGAAAAGTCGCTGCGCAGGGCAGAACCAAACAGCGATAACTTGCGAATATGATGGCGCCGGCAGAACTCAACCAATTCTTGCCGGGGTAATTGTTCAATCAATGGGTGGGTCATTTAATTATCCTGGCTGTAAGTATAAGTAGTATACTATCAAAAGCGAAGAATGGGGGAGTCACCCGTTTACACAATTACTCAACGTTCCTACTCAACCGCCTCACCCAATCCAGCGGCAGCAAAAAATAAGCCAGCCACGGCACCCGCGATTGGGCCAGCCGGGGATGATCGAGCGCCAACTCCTCGATGGCTGGGAGCAGGGCAAAACGCAGCGCCTGACCGACCTCGCGAGGTCGGCCCTCGCTGAATTTGAGCGCCTTGGTCAGATACAAGCCCGCTGGCTGGGGGTTGAGATGCGAGGTGTTGACCAAATCCAGGCCATCGACCCAGCGGCGGAAGCCGGGCGAGACGCGTTCGCGTTGAGCGGCGGCTAAGGTGTCGGCGGTGGGGTTGGGGAAGTAGCGCTGCCACAGCGCCAGGCTGGGATAGACAAAACGAGCATCCACGCTATCGAGCAGCATCTCCGGCTTGACATGCGGCGATAGAGTCTCCAGATCGATTAGTTGAATCAGCCGGGCCTTCCCCTGCCAGGCGTGGTAGGTATGATGCACCAGCAGGTGCAGCCACAGCGCCTCTGGGCGAGGGATGATAGCCCGTTGGCCTAATAGCGTCCCCTCATCGGCGTATTTCCACATCACATCCGTTAAATCAACCCCCGGCCCGCCGAACGACTCGCGGCAGTAGCAGTGGATCTCCACTTTACGCGGGTTGTCGGGATGTTCGGCCTCGAAGGTGACGGCCTGGCGGTTGTCCGGCTTGACGAACTCGGTATGCTTCCAATGGACTACCTCTTGCGCGTAGCCAAGCTCTATTAGCAACTGGGCAGCGCGAGGGAAATCTTGAGGCTTGATGAGGATATCCAAATCGGCCATCGGGCGCAGTGCGGTGTCTTCATAATAGGTAGCTGTTAGCACCGAACCTTTGAGGGGCATCGCCGGTAGGCCGTGCTTGGCAAACAGCGCCAGGATGGCGGCGAGTTCTGCCTGCATCTTAACCACGCGTCGAGTGTTCCCCTCGGCCTGTTCAGCGAGCCACATTTTTATCTCGGCATCGAGCCACGCTGCCGATTTGAGAACTGCGTGTAGTGAAGGGGCTATGCCGTGAACCCGACTCACCGATTTGAAGCGAGACCACGTCTCGGCAGACCAATTGGGGTTAGTAGGAGAAAGAGGCTTATAAAGCCACGCAGCTAATCGGTTGCAGAGATCTGAAAGCGATTCGTTCATCTTTTTTCATACTGCAATTCAGCTGTGTCTAAAACATCTTGCCGAAAGTAAGGGCTTAAATCTTCAAGCGTTCTCATATCGACTTTATGACCTAACATTGCGCTTAGCTCAATTTCTATGCCGGCTACTTCAAACAAACCGGGGATTGCACTCGGCTCGAACTCCACTAAGAAATCAATGTCACTGTCGGGGCCGAAATCATCCCGTAAAATTGAACCGAATAGAGATAACTTGCGAATATGATGACGTTGGCAGAAATCGACGAGTTGTCCTTTAGAGATATTCAATCGCGGATAGCTCTCCACATTTAACTCCCTGTACCCACAATAATCTCATCCAGACGTATAGCGTTGTCCGGCACCGGCTCGCTGTTGTGGATAGCCGGGATTCGCTCACCGGTCTGGGCGTTGTACATGCCGACCAGGATTTGGTACGGGCCGGGCGGCGCGTTGGCATCGATGGGGATGTCGTAGCGGTCGGCCAGGCGTTCGCCGGGCTGCCAGCGGGTGGTGGGCCACAGATTCTCGATGGGTTGATGATCGAGCTGGCCGTGCAGTTGAAAATCGGGGCCGAGCAGTTGGGTGAAGACGGTGTAGTCGGCATCGAGCGCCTTGTCCGTTGTCCAGTGGAGCGTCAGGTGCAGCGTGTCGCCCGCTTGGAGTTCGGTGCGGTCGATGTCGTAGCCGATGAGCTGAATCGAGTCGTTGAGGCGCACATCGACACTGTGCTGCGGCGGATTGCTGTCGAGCAGGCGAAAAACGCACCAATCGCAGGGCATGGCCCGGTAGGCGTAGGTCAGCGCCCAACCGTCGGGGATGGCCGGGATATCAACGCGCGCGCCGTCGGACGGGAAGATATCTTTATAAAGCGAGCGATAGCGGGCGACCATATCGGCATCGACGATGACGAAGTCGATGCCCCGGCCAACCAGGTTGTCGGTCAGATCGGCCAGGGTGTCGGCATCGGGCGGGTAACGTTTGACGTCCAGCCGGTCGGAGTAGGCCCAGATGGGCAGGGTGTTGCCCGACGGCCCCCAGGCCACGGTTTCGATACCCGGTGACTGCTGCGCCAGCCATTCGAGGGTGGTGGCGGCGTCGCTATTGAATTGGCGATCCTGAGCGAAGACGTCTTGGGTCAGCAGTGCCTGGGTCGCATCGAGATTGGTGTAAATGGCCCAGCGGAGTTGCAGCCCCAGCACGATGACGCCGAGCAAAATCACCAGCCGTTTCGGCCAAACGCCGAGGGCCATCACCTGCTGGCCGGCCTGGCTCACAACGTGGGCCAGCAGGATAAATATCAAGGGGACGACCGGCAGCATGAAACGTTGGCCCAGAGCGACAATCGGCACGTACCAGGCGAAGAGTAGGAAGAAGAGCGTCGTCACCAGCAGGGTGAGCAGCACTGCGCCGGCGTGGTGGCGGAGGTAGCGGCGACTGAACGGCCACATCAGAAATGGCAGCAGCAGCAGTCCGACCAGCACATAGCTGCTCAGCGGCGACAGTAAAAATCGATCGACCATCAGGGTGCGGGTCGGCCATAGGGTTTTAACCAGGATGTTGCGCATAGCCTGCATCCCACTCCACTGGCGGTCGATGATCTCCTGGGGGGTGTGGGTCTGAAGGTAGGTCAGGGCCGTGGGCAGGTGATCGAGATCGTCGGGGTGCCACTCGCGCCAGCCGTCCATCCACATCTGGTGGGTGATGGCGTAGTTGAAGGTCGGGCTGCCGTAGTTGATCGTGTTGTAAATCCAGAGCGGGCTGACGACCAAAACGTAGCTGCCCAAGAACAGCCATAGACTTTTACTGCGGAAAATCTGAAAGCGATAGAATAGAAAGGCCAGCGCCAGGAACGAGAGAACCAGCAGTTGCGCGCTGCCCTTGGCCAGATAGGCCAGACCGGCCAGCGCCCCGGCCAGCGCCCAGTAGCGCGCCTGATCTTTATCGTCCAGCGCTTTGAGCATGGCAAACCAGGCCAAGGCAAAGGTCAGCACCAGCAGCGACTCGGTCAGGGCGGTGGCGCTGTGAACGATGAACTCGACGTTGATGCTCAGTAGGTAGGCGGCGACCAGGCCGGTAAACGCATCGAACCGGCGGCGGCCCAACTCGAAGACGGCCACAATCGCCAGCAGGCCAAAGGTCATACTTAGCAGCTTGGCATAGGTAAAATAGGCCCAATCGCGGTGAGCGACTACGGCCAGAAACACCGCATAGAGCGGGTTGCGGGTGCCGTCGGTCAAAACGCCGTGTTCCAGCATATCCAACCCCAACTGGAGAAACGCCAGTTGATCGCCTTCACTGGCGTTGGAGTTGGTCAGCATGCGCCCGTAAGTTTGGGTCACAAATCGACCTAAAATAAAGAGGAGAACCAGCAGGATGAGCCAGTTCTCGAGTTTTTTCCACATCGGCAAAACCAGAAAAAATTATGAATTATGAGGGATGAATTATGAGGTGAAAACTTTCATAATTCATAATTCATCCTTCATAATTCAAAAGAGTGTTTCTAATAAATCTAAGCTGCTGTCCAGATTGTCGCCGGAATAGAGACGATAGGTGTTGTGGGTGAGCAGTGCGTTGACGTGATCGTGGTAGTTGGGAAAATCCATTTCGGCGCCGGCGAAGCTGGTCAGCCAGATCGATTTAGCGGTGGCCGGATCGATGGCTTCCAGCCGGCTGGCCTGACCGGCGGCGCGTTCGACGAAGACGACTGCGCCCGGCCGGGCAGAGACCGTCGTGCTGCCGGCGCGAATCTGCTCCAAAGTGACCTCCAATTTGCGCTCGCCGTTTATTTGCAGGAGCGGGGGATAATCGGCCAATTCCCGGAAGAGCTGTTTGGCATCGGGCAGCAGATGAAACGACCAGGGCGTGCCCCACCAGATATCGCGCTCAAGATCGAGCCAGACCACATCCTCGGCCAGTGCCTGAAAGCGCTGGCGAGCGCCGGCGTAGGCCAGGGTTGTTTTGCCGCCGCCGCTGGGGGCGCGAAGCAGGATGGCCCGGCCGTTTTTAGCCAGGGCCGCGCCGTGGACGCCCATCAAGCCGCGCGGCTCCAGCATTACGAACAAAGCCAGCTCCAGAAAATGCCAGCGAAAAAAGGCCGGATTGGCCAGCACCGCCTCGGAGAAGTAGCCGTAGGCCACGCCGCACTTACGGTCGGCCACCAGAGTCGAGACGCCGTCGGTGGTCTGGT
>JAGRCC010000652.1 GCA_020433785.1 Anaerolineae bacterium | reverse complement strand
TTGGCGTTCATAATTTCCTCATCCGTCACCGAGATGGTAACTCCATTCGTCCATTTCAAAGCGCGAATGGCCCGCTCATAACTGACCGGATTACCGATGGAAATCGCCGTGGCGATGGTGTTGGCTTTGACCGATTTACGTTCGCTGAAGCCGGTCAGGTAGCTCTGATAAAAAGGACTGGCCCCTTCGGCTTGAATGGTAGCCAGACGTGGCATGGTATCGATCAAGCCCAGTTCGTGAGCTTCATACAGCGCCTTGCCGAACGCGGCTGTGTTACCGAGATTACCGCCTGGCAGAATAATCCAGTCCGGCGGCTGCCAGTCGAAGCCCTGTAAAATCTCGAACACGATCGATTTTTGGCCCTCCAGCCGGAAGGGATTCAGCGAATTGAGCAGGTAAATGCCCATCTCGGTGCAAACCTGCTGCACCAGGCGCATAGCATCGTCAAAATCGCCGTTGATTTGCAGGGTGTGCGCCCCATAGGCCAGAGCCTGAGCCAGTTTGCCCGCCGCAATTTTTCCGGCAGGGATAAAGATGAAGGCGGGCAGGCCGGCTCTGGCGGCATAAGCGGCCATAGAGGCCGAGGTGTTGCCGGTTGAGGCGCAGGCCACCGCCTGAGCGCCCATGAGCATAGCCTGGGTTACCCCCACCGTCATACCCCGATCTTTAAACGACCCGGTGGGGTTTTCACCTTCGTGTTTCAAATAGAATTCATCGACGCCGATCCACTCCGACATGCAAGGATGCTCATACAGCGGCGTGTTGCCCTCGGGGCGGGTGATAATTGTGTTGGTCGGAGCCGGCAGGATGAGCTCCCGATAGCGCCACACACCTGAAGCCGTGACGGGATCAACCCGTGGACCGGGCGCGCTCCTGACCCGCTGATCAAACAAGGCTCGATTGATCTGAGGGCGCAGGGCGTCGAGGTCGTGCCAAACATCCAGCAGCGATCCGCTGTCGGATAGATAGCGAATTTGACCGGCGGGATAAGTTTCCCGGCCATCGAGTGACCGGAGCGAAATGGTGGCCAGGGCTTCGTTTAGTGTTTTTTGTTGAAGCATGGTTTTTTCCTTGAGATAAACAGCATTAAGTCCTATTCCTCTAACTCATCATCGTCGTAATATTCATTCTCGTCGTAATATTCATCCCCATCGTCATCGTAGTATTCAGCCTCGTCGTATTCTTCGTCATTATAAGCTTCAACTTCATCTTGTTTATACTCGAAGTCGGCCTCTTCTTCCTTTTGGCCCCAACCCAGCCGATAGAGCCAGACCAGGCCGGCCATCACGGCTCCGGCAAACGACAAACCAAGGCCGCCTACGCAGCCCAGGGTCCCCACCGTACTGAGCATTACCGGCAAGTTGGATGGACCGTCATCGCCGGCTGAAATTGAGCCGCTTTCACCCGTTGGACGGGGTGTGGGCGACGGACGCGGTCGGGCGGTAGCCGTTGGTGGCGGCGTGTTGGTTGGCGTCAACGTCGGCGGCGGTGGGATCGGCGTGTCAGTGGCCGGCGGGGTGGGGGTATCAGGTTCGTCGGTGGGTTCGCCGGTGGACTCTTCGGTTGGTTCAGTCGTCGACTCTTCAATAGGGTCGGACGCTGCTTCAAGGCTGGCCTCTGCCTCGACTTCTTCTAGATCGGATTCTGCCTCTTCAGTTGCTTCGACCTGGGTCAGGGCTTGTACCGCAACGCGCGCCGGCTCTTCCGTGGGCGCCGGGGTCTCAGTCGGTGGCACCGGAGTCGGTTCTTCGGTGGGTTCCTCGGTCGGCGTTTCCTCAACCACAACGGCGATTGGATCACCCCCGACCGGTTTAAGGCCCAAGTCATCGATCCAAAATTTGTCATTACTGGGCGGGACCGGATAACCCTTTTCAGCCGCCCGCACCTTCCAGGTGTCATCGATTCGTAAAAAAACGGTGATGGTATCGGCCTGAGCGGTGACCGTTACGTGTTCCACGTTACAGATTTTGCAGTCGTTGCGCCAGTTGTCTTCGGACCAGACGACATTAGACGAGCGAGAGTCGGTGCCGCCGGTGGGGTCGATGCCGATCCGGCGGCCGATCCCGCCGGTGGCTTTATTGATGGAGGCATCGTTTGATAATGAGTCGAAGACCAACCAAACGATGTTGGCGTAGTAGTTGCGCCCTTTTTCAACCGGCACCTGCTGCAGGATGCCCCCTATAAAGTGATCGGCTGTAACGATGTAGCCCGCCGGACAAAGGGGGGCGTGGCACTCGCCGCCGCCTTGCAGCACGTTAAAATCGGCGCCGCCGGTTTCAATAAACGATTGCCAGTGATCGAACCCCTGGTCAAAGTTGCAGTTTCGTAAAATATTTTCGTTTTGCTGGCAAACATCCGGAAAATCTTGAGCGTAGTTGATCGGTTGCGGTTGGAGAAATAGCAGGCACCCTAACAAAATGACAAATTGTAAGGCTATTTTTAATGTGATTTTGTTTGTAAACGTTCCCATAAAAAAACCGCACTTCTTCCTTCAAAATAGCAATAAAACATCAAGGCATTAAACTTTAAGATCACAAATGAGTTGTGCAGTATACTCTAAGCAGTAGGAGATAGCAAGTGAATTTGAAATAAAAAACCGGCCACGCGCTCTAGTGTGGCCGGTTTTATCGTTGATAAATTGCTTATACCGGTTTGGCCTGACTGGCCAAATATGGACTGAATTCGCCGGATTTAATCATCTACCATTGGCCACTGCCCTTTCCTTATCGAGACGGTGTGGGCGACACCACTTGGGTCGGTATAGGAGTGGGTGGATCGGTGGGTTTAGCCGTGGGTAGTTCTAAATGGGGCAGAGGCGTGTTAGTCGCGGTAGCGGTTGGTTCAGGTGTGGCCGTTTCGGTGGCCGTGGGTTCTTCAGTGGGCGGGCTGACGGCTTCAATCGAGCCGGCCGGTGGATTTTCAGCCGGAACAGCCTCGCTGCCGCCGCCGCCAAAACCGAAGACAACTGCGGCTATCGCAATTCCGCCTAACCCTAATACCACAATTAGCACCACCGCCAAAATGATCACCAGCCGCATATTGATGCCTGAGCCGGCTTTCTTTCCTTTCGCCTTGGTGGAGCTCTTTTTCATTGAGCTGGGTAGGGCCAGTTCCTCTTCGTAATCATCGTCCGTCACCACAAAGTCATCGATGAACGTGGCCGGTTCTGATTCTTCGTCCCACTCTTCCAAAACATCGCTCAACATGTCGCCGGCGTCAAAGGTGCCGGCATGTAAGGCTTCCATGCCCCGTTGGGCCACTACGTTGTTGGGATTGAGAGCTAACACATTCTCCAGGCAAATCTCGCGGTCCTCATCTGTATCGACCACGGAAGTTAACCACAGCCAAATATCCTCGTTCTCTTCCTGGCTTTCCAGCAGATCTTCAAGGATTTGACGCCCTTCCTCTCTGTTGCCCATTCTAATATGTTGAATGGCTTCTTCTAAGGTTGACATTAAGTGGCTCCCATTTATTTTTGCGAGGCAATTACTTTACACCGCATTATAACATCAATTCAATTGCGATGACAAGTTATGTGAAATCAGTTAACTGTTCGGCTCGATTTTGAGGCTGCCCAACCGAAAACTGCGGTCCAACAAGTCGGCCGGGGCTAATTCGACCGCCGGATCGACCCAGGCGGCGTGCAGATCGAACAGCCCCACCGGCGTTTGGGGGCTAATGGGCAGCGTGATTTTGTCTTGAAACCAGTAGTCGGCCGGCCACTGCCCGGTTGGCCACTGGTCCGAGACCGGCGGCAGCGGCGACCAGCGGTACACCTCGGCCGAGTGCGGATCGGTCAGGAAAAATTGCAGCCGGTAATCCTGCGCCGGTGGGTGCATCACCTGCCAATGAAGGGTAACCAGAAAATCGTCGCCGGCCCGCAAGGTTCGCTGATCGACATCGAACCCGCGCAAAGCCAGGCCGGTCTGGTCGATGGCGGGGCTGGGGCTTACTTCAACCGGATTGGGCAGCCGGTCGGCGTTAACCGGTCGAGGTTTATCGGCTAGCCGAATCGTCACCGGTCCCAAGGGCGCGTCCGATGAACCGGTTGACGTCGGCAAGGCCAGCCCCAACCGGCGATCCACCACCTGAGCGGTCAAATGATAATTTTGAGGCGGTACATCACCGGGGAGGTTAAATTTGAGCAGTTGCAGCGCCACCACGCCGGGCTGC
>JAGRCC010000651.1 GCA_020433785.1 Anaerolineae bacterium | reverse complement strand
TTGTACCGGTACGAAGAGATCGCCCAAATCTTAACGAGCGATCCCGACGCCACCGCAATGGATGGGGTCGTGTGGGTTGAGCAGTTGGTCGCGGATTTAATGATTCCCGGCTTGGGCAGTTACGGCCTAACCGAGGCCGATTTTCCTGATTTAATTCAAAAAGCCGGTCAATCCAGCAGCATGAAAGGCAACCCGATTAAGCTGACCGATGAGGAACTGGCTGAGATTCTGGAGAAAGCGATATAAGCCGCTGCAAGACAGTATCAAGTTCCAGTTTTAAAGGTGACAGTCACTAGAGCACACTAAATCGACTTGTTTGAGCTAATCCGATGCTAATTTTTTGACAATAAGTGACTGTCACCTGATTTTTAGATAAGCCGCTGCAAGACGAGGTCAAGTTCCGGCGTATCCGGCAGGGTTATCCCTATAATGTCTGTCAACGCCGCTCGAAGTTCGGTGACGGTGGTTAGCTCGTGGCGTTCGTTCCGGCCATCCAGATAATGCACGGCCAGGGTGTTGTTGCGCAGGGCATACCGTCGATCCGGGTCCGACCGGCCGGCGATCAATCCGTTGATGAAATGGGAATTGGGGTGGTTGGAAATGTACCAGTTCGTCACTTCATAATCGGTCAGCAGCTGCTCTTGCAGGTCAAAGCGATAGAGCGACCGCCACTCACCGCCCACCTTGGCTTGCAGCACAAACAACTCGTTGGCCTTGATCAGGCGATACGGTTCGTGCGGCGTGGTCTGCTCGAGGTCAGGCTCAAGCCGCAAGGCATCGGTGAGGGTCATGCCGCCGAAGCCGACATCGACAATGTAGGTTTGCTGATCGAGGTCGAGGCGCAGGATCATATGACTTCGCGGGGGAACCACGCCCTCCGGCACGTTCCACATGACCCGGCCCGCCAGGTGAGTCACTTGAAAGCCCAATGTTCGCAGCACCTGGCTGAACAGCAAATTGTGTTCGTAACAGTAGCCGCCGCGCCCATCGTACACCAGCTTCTGCTGCAAGGACGGCAGATCGAGCCGAACCGGCCAGCGCAGCAGCGGGTTGAGATTTTCAAAGGGGATCGTCTGGGCGTGGTGTAGGATGAGGGCGCTCAAGGTAGCCAGACTGGCCGTTCGCTCGCCGGTGTAGCCGATGCGCCGGAAGTAGGCGTCAAGATCGAACGCGGCCGCCGGAGCCGGAGATGAACCATTTTGTTCTATGGCCGTTATAGGTGACATTGTTTTTCCTTGGTGGTTTAAGATCGATACAGTGGCATAAGCATACCATTTTTTGGCCGTCGATACATCCACCTTTTTGGCTGACTTGGGCTGTACTTTAGGTCAGGTACGCTTCTGCCCCGGTTACTATCGTCCTCAGAAACGATCGATTTCTGCCGCCGTTACGCTGTTGCAGGTGACAGTGACGTATTGAACGATGAAGGATCACTATTACTGAGCGTACTATACAAAGGTTAATTTGAAAATGCAGACTTGGTGCGACAAAGTTTACTTTGACCTGACCATATGACAAAGCAAGCTTTGTCGCTCCCGTTTATTTTAAGTTTGGCTCAATATGGATTCCAAGGAGGTCATAGAAATGGCGGCAATGGTCATGCCCGCATGTTTTTAGCAGGCATCCAACCGGTCCTATGGCGATAGATTCCCGCTAAAAGCATGCGGGAATGACATCGGCCAGTGTTCCTCCTCGAAACACATATAGAGCCTTAAGTTTTTATTAAGATGGGGTTGAGTTTCTTTTAAGGACTTTATCATCAAACTCGGCTAAACTATATTGTGGTCAATCGATATCGATCATGATTATCTATCATCACTGTCGCCGTAACGACCCGGAAATGTATTGGCAATGAATATACCTGCCGTAACAACATGGATTAGACCCAAATGGTTGATCAGTGGTCTGGCTGTGGCAGCTGGGCTGTTACTCCTCTGGTTAAGTCGCTACCAGTTGGTCAACATTTTTCATATTGTCACCGATCGCGAACTCATAACGGCGTACTTGGAACGCCTCGGTCTATGGGCGCCGATTTTATCGATGTTGATTGTTAGCCTTCAGCATATGAGTCCCGTCTTTCCGGGTCAGGCCGTGATCTTGGCGGCATCCGGTTATTTGTACGGTCCGGCGGGGGGATTCCTCGTCAATATGCTCGCGGCCGTCGCGGCCAGCCAATTAGCCTTTGTGCTGGCTCGACGGGCGGGGAGGCCGTTTGTCGATCGCATCTTGCCGGCCAAGCTGCTCGACCGCTGGCAGACGGTGGCCGATAAACGGAGTTTTTTCTTTTTAGTGATGAACTTCTGGTTCCCCGTTATTCCGGGCAACGCCGCCAATTATCTGGCCGGCCTGACCTCGATCTCCTTCTGGAAATTTCTGCTGGCCAGTATCTTGGGCCGGATACCCGGTGTTTTGATTATTACTTTAATTGGCGCTTACGGTTTTAATTTATCGTGGGCAGAATGGTGGTCACAGTTACCGCATACGGTCAATGCACTGGTTATGTGGCTTTTGTAACATTGACCGCTGCTCATGATCCCCTTGGCCGTTATCGGCTTACACCCTCCATTCTACAGGCATAGAACGTGGAATGTAGAACATAATGTTGCGAAGCCATGACCCAAAATAGGACACGGATTTGACGGATCTTACGGATTAGTCCGGATCAAAATTTTTTTGGATCAGTGAAAATCCGTCCGATCCGTGTCATCCGTGTCCTATAATTTTTGTGAGTAACGCAAATTTGCCGCACCGACAACATCAAGATTTTCGACCTGTCGAGATCGCTCTTAATCCATCGAGCCGAAAATCAACGCGACATTATGCCCGCCGAAGCCGAATGAATTGGAGAGAACATAGTCTAGTGGGGTGGATTGGGCCTGCTCGACGACAAAGTTGAGCTGGCAGGCCGGGTCGGGGGTTTCTAGATTGAGCAGGGGCGGCAGCAGTTGCGTTTGCAGCGCTTTGACCACCGCTACGGCCTGGATTGCGCCCGCCGCCGCCAGGGGATGGCCGATGGCCGATTTGATCGCGGTGACGGGGACGCCTTCAGCCTTATCGCCCAGGGACAGCCGCAGCACCTGGGTTTCGGCCCGATCGCCGACCATGGTTGAGGTGGCGTGAGCGAAAACGGCGTCGATATCCGGTGGGGCGAGGTCGGCCTTGCTCAGCGCCCGGGTAATGGCGCGGGCGGCGTGCAGGCCGGTTCCCTCCGGGTGGGTCTCGTGGAGGGCGTCGCAGGTGGTGGCGTAGGCGGTCAGCTCGGCCAGAATGGGCGCGCCGCGCTGCCGGGCATGGTCGTAAGCCTCCAGCACTAACACCCCCGCGCCTTCGGCCAGCACAAACCCATCGCGATCGACGTCAAAGGGGCGGCTGGCCCGTTCCGGCGCGTCATTCCGATGAGAGAGCGCTCCGGCGGCCTGGTCGCCGGCAATGGTGAGCGGTGTGATGCACGCTTCGGCTCCGCCGCACAGCATCACCTGGGCATCGCCCCGGCGGATGATCTCTGCCGCTTCGCCAATCGACTGCGCCCCGGTGGCGCAGGCCGATCCCAGCGAAAAGCTCGGCCCGCGCAGCCCCAAATCGATGCCGACTTGAACGGCGGCCATATTGCTCAAGTAACGGGGGATTAACCGGGGACTGACCTGCCGGAGATTGCCGCGCAGAATCGTATCCATCTCGGCCATCAGGGCGTGCTCGCCGCCGTGGCTGGAACCGATTAAAACCCCCACCTCATAGGGATCGAGATCGTCGAGGCAGAGTTGGGCCGACTGCCAGGCCTCGCGGGCCGCCACCAGCCCAAACAGGGCAAAGCGATCCATGCGCCGGGCCAGTTTGGGGCCGACAATGTCGCAAACAGCCTGGTCAAAGACCTGGCCGGCAATCCGGCTGCGGAACCCCGAAGCGTCAAACAGGCGAATTGCGCTGACGCCACTGCGCCCGGCGCATAAATTGGTCCAAAATGTGTCGGCGGTGATGCCCAACGGCGTCACCGCCCCCAGTCCGGTGATAACTACCCGGCCACGGCACTCAGTTCGGGTTCGCATTCTTCGG
>JAGRCC010000650.1 GCA_020433785.1 Anaerolineae bacterium | reverse complement strand
TGGCCATGCCCACCCAGGCCACCAGCAACCAAATGTATGAACGCATGGGCCATTTTCTCAACCACCGCTACCCGGAGCAGCGCCTTAACTACCACCTGGTTCACGGGCAAGCCGCCTGGCAAGACACGCTTAAAGAAAAAGTGGAGCTGCAAACCGTGGGCGATGATGCCCACAGCGGTGTTTTGGCCGAAAGTTGGTTTACGCCGCGCAAACGCACGCTGTTGGCACCCTTTGGCGTGGGGACGGTGGACCAAACTTTTTTAAGTATCTTGCAAACCCGCCACTTTTTTGTGCGGCTATTTGGCCTGAGTCATAAGGTCATTATCTTTGATGAGGTTCACGCTTATGATACCTTTATGAGTACCCTGTTTGAGCGGTTGCTGGTCTGGCTTCACGCCGTGGGTAGTTCCGTTATTCTTCTCTCGGCGACCTTGCCCGCCGCAACCCGGCGCAAGCTGGTTAAAGCCTATAGCGGCGCAACGCTAACCCCAAGCGGCCAATACCCCAGCCTGACTATCGCTGCCGCCAATCAAGAAGCGCAGCTTATTGAATTACCCCCGCCCGCCGATGTGACCGTGCAGCTAGCCTGGGATGTGGGCCGCAAGCCGACCGATATTGTGGCCTACTTGCAGCAGGCGCTAGCCCAGGGGGGCTGTGCCGCCGTTATCTGTAATACCGTGCGCCGAGCGCAGGAGATTTACCAGGTGTTAGACGAGGCTCGCCAAGCCGGAACACTTGACCTGCCGGACGATGATCTGATGCTCTTTCACGCCCGCTTTCCGCCGGTGTGGCGTAAGGCTATTGAAGAACGGGTGTTGGCCAAATTTGGCAAGCCGGAGAACGGACAGTTGCGCCCCACCAAAGCCATTGTTGTAGCAACGCAGGTTATTGAGCAGAGCCTTGATTTGGACTTTGATTTGATGCTAACCGACCTGGCCCCGATTGACCTGATCATTCAGCGGGCCGGGCGGCTGCACCGCCACGACCGTTCAGCCGAGGCACGACACGGCCTGCCCCGGCAGCTTGTCATTATTGAACCGGCCGAGATAGATGGTGACGGACTACCGACATTTGAGGCTGACACCTATGTCTATGCCCGTTCGGTTCTGTTGCGCTCGTTTTTTGCCCTGCAGGCCAAAGGCGGCACGGCCACCTTGCCTGCCGATACCACCACCCTCATCGAGCAGGTTTATGGCGATTTATCTTTGTTGCAAAACATCACGGCGGCTCAGCGCGAGGCTATTCAGGCAGCCGAACGGAAGATGGAGGACGATAATCGAACCGCAGAGCAAAAAGCGGCCGGGCAACTTATCTTAGCGCCGCATAACTCCCGGCTGCTTAAGCAAGCGGTGAGCGGGTTAGATGAAGACAATCCCGAAGTTCACCACACGTTCCGCGCCCAAACCCGCGATATCGATGCCGGAATTACGCTGGTCTGCTTGCAGCGCAGCGCCGGGAAACATGTTATTGATAGCCCAACAGGCGAGCTTGTCATCGACCTGACCGAGCCGGTACCTTTTCAGCACGTTCAATTTATTCACCAAAACAGCATCACCATTCAACATAAAGCGTTGTTTCATTATTTTATTCAGCAAGCCCCTCCCAGCGCCTGGCAGAAACAAGCCGCCCTGCGCCACCTGCGGGTTGCGGTTTTTGAAGCAGGCTGCTGTACGGAGGTGCCTAACTATACCCTCATATTAAGCCGTACTCTTGGCTTAGAAATTATAAAACAGGAGGTTGTATGATCCACCCATTTTCTTTCAATCTGGTTGATGAAGCCTGGCTGCCCTGCGTTGATGCGCACGGAACGGCGCAGACATTATCGCTGCGGCAAGTTTTAACCCAGGCCCATCAGCTCACTGCCCTGGCCGGCGATTCGCCACCGCAAACGGCAGCGCTGCACCGGCTGCTGCTGGCCGTATTGCATCGCGTCTTTGGGCCGAAGGATGAGGAAGCCTGGGCCGATTTGTGGCAGGCCGAGCCGTTTGCGGCGGATGAACTTAACCGTTACCTGGATACATGGCAGCACCGCTTTGATCTTTTCGATGCCGAACAGCCTTTCTACCAGGCCCCTGACCGGCGCGTGCGGGCCAAATCGGTCATTAGTTTAAGTCACGACCGGGCCGCCGGTAACAATGCCACCTTGTTTGACCACCATACCGAAGATGAGGGCGAAATTTTGACCCCGGCCCAGGCAGCGCGGGCCTTGGTGACGGCCCAGGTTTTTGGGCTGGCGGGCTTGAGCGGCATTAAGGACGCAACCTTTACCGACGGCACGTGCGCCGGGGGCATCATCTTTGTTATTGAAGGCGACAGCCTAAAAGAGACGCTGCTGCTGAATATGATTATGTATCCGCCTGATCCTGATATGTTCACCCATACCGGAGCGGATAAACCGGCCTGGGAGATGGATAGCCCTTTTGAACCAAAGCGCGACATGCCGCTGGGGTATCTGGATTACCTGACCTGGCAAAACCGCCGTATTTTGTTTGAGCCGGAGACCCTTGCAACTGAAGTAGGGGTGCGGCTCATGACAATGGGGCCTGCTTTGCGGGTTAACGCCGATATTTTGGACCCGATGAAGCATTACCGCAAAGATGAAAAGCTGGGCGCTTTAGCCACGCAATTCAGCGAAGAGCGGGTGCTGTGGCGAGACAGCGCCACCTTGCTCAGTTTCCAAGAGCGTAACAGCTTACAGACCCCCAAAACGCTGGCCTGGCTGCGTCTCTTGGTTGAAGACACTGTGCTGGAACGGGGCCAACTGTTTCGCAGCATGGCTCTGGGCATGTCTAAAAAGCAAGCCAAAGTCTACTTTTTCCGGGAAGAACGCTGGCCCCTGCCGCTGGCGTATCTAACGGATGATAGCCTGGTCAACAGTTTGGCCAATGCCCTGGATCGCACGGCGACACTGGCCTTCGATCTGGTGCAGGCCGCCCGGCGGGTGGGCATGTTTCTGCAAATCCCCGAGGCAGACAGCAAAAAATGGGGCGAGCTTAACAGCAACGCCAAAATTGCCATCAACGATTGGGTGGCTTACACCGGCCTCGAACGCCACTACTGGGCCGCCCTGGATATTCCCTTCCACACCTTTATGGTCGATCTGGCTCAAAAAGAGCGTGAGGCCGTTATGAGCGCCTGGTTTACCACGTTACGGCGAGCGGCCCGTGAGGCGTTTGAGCAAGCGGCTCAGTATGCCGGGACGGACGGTAAGGCGTTTAAGGCGGTGGAACGGGGATGGGATCATCTTGAAGGTCGGCTCAAAAAACTCTTACCGAGAGAAGTCACAGTTCAAAATTAGATTGAGGTAGAGTCTATGGCTACAGTTAAAGAAAGAGTAACGTATGTACGTTTTGTGTTTAGTGCAAATGATAACCTGTTTGCAAGTAGAGGCGATTTAAGCCTCTATGATATTCCAAAGAGCGTTGCCAAGTATATCCGTCTATGTGAAGACAAAATTCGACAAACTTATCCAAACATTGGCGATAACATTGATGTTATAAATAGTGATGATGATATAAGTGCGGGTGAAACAAATGTGGAAGTTTCAGATGATTTAGAAGGAAACTTGGGTTTAGTTGAGCAAAAAGTAGTTACTGAGATCTGCGAACGCATCTTTGAGCAACTTAACTGGTATGTGTGGAAAACCTTTGTACTGATTTCTGAGGCAAAATTCAATGTCAAGTTACCTGCATCAATTATTCGGTGGATATGTGCAAAGGGTCTTATTAATGCGAACAAATCCACAAGTCTTTGGCGAATTCTACCTGAGGATCTCGATGGAATCGATCGACATGTTGAATTTGTGATGAACGAATTCCAGTTAACAAATTTAGCAAGAACTGGCGTTTCTACTGCCTGTTACTTGGAAGATATGCAAAAGGTGTCCATCGCAACACTTCCAAAAAATGTTAATCTACTTGTAGCATCCAGAGATGGGTTTGATGATGAGTTGTTTGCAAGTGACTCCTCACTTTTTAGCCTCCAAATAATAGGCAACCGATTGAATATATTAGCTGAACACTTTGTTAACATCGTCGAATGGTCACTGTGGGATTGTGTTTATCATAAAGCCGCTAATACCTTACAAGCCCAAGCTAATAAGAAGGGAATAGATTGTGAGCTTCAGTTGCCGGATGCAATCTCGTTTTCACAATCAATACAAGTGACTCAAAATCTAACGGTACAGCAATGTATACAGACATCATTACAGTCTCTTTCAAAAGTTATTGATAATGCAAAAATTTCGCTCAAAGGAGGCATAGTCTGGGATGAAATTTATGAGCAGAAAGGCCAAGAACTCCTCTTTCAAAAAGAAGTACTTCATCCCTTATTGCAAAATATGGACTATCAACTCGTTTTTCCTACTCATGGCAACCGGGGAGAACATGGTCGGGATTTCGTATTTTATGAGAGAACAAAGTTTGGAAATCCACTATATTACGCACTACAAGCGAAAGCAGGTAATGTCAGCGGGGGCGCAAATCGGGATATTGACGAGTTAGTAATACAAATTGACCGCGCCCTATTAATGCCTGTTAAACCTCCGTCGGAGAAGGCTGAAGCCTATGTATCAGTAATAATCATTGCTATTAGTGGAAAATTCACCAAAGATGCAGAGGAAGTAATTCGCAAGAAAATCCCCAAATACATAACAGAAGGGGCTGTCTATTTTTGGGACAAAGACAAAATTCAATCCTTAATCGCTCAATATCCTAATAAGGAGGAATGATTAATCCATGACAACATTAAATCATTACTTTATCAATCAGCTTAAAAAGCTAAAAGAGGCTGATGACCGGGCCGCGCTGGCCGCGCTGCGGCGGGGTTTGGGACAGCCGCCGGGTCACACCCCGGAAATGCACCCGTATGTGGTGCCATTTCTCCCTAAAAATGCTTACCCCAATAGTTGGGTTGAGCAGAGTTACTATACGGTGGCGTCGCTCTATGGCCTGCACCCGGACATGGGGACAGGCGAAAATTTAGGCTACCATTTTGCCCAAACCCTAGACCCGAACCCCGATTACAACCAGGCTATCGAGCGGCGTTTCAGCGCCCTGTTGACCGCTCACCCCGATGACATGGCCTTTTATCTGCGGCAGGCAATCAGTTTCTTGAAAGCAAAGGATGTAGCCGTGAACTGGCACCAACTGCTGTGGGATGTTTTGCATTGGGGCGACCCTTACCGCCAACCGGAGGTTCAAAAGCGGTGGGCCGGTGGGTTTTGGCGGCGGTCTAGCCGGGACGATACAGAGGCCACGACAGAGCCGGAGACAGAGGAGCCGGTTGGGGAGTGATGGGCCGCGAGATGCAGGTTAGCCCCATACCCTGGCCGGGACCGATGGTGGCGGATAGGCAACTGTTACCGGTACTTTTCAGATTTTAATCCCATACTACGCCGGGCAACTAAAGTCGGGTAAGTAGGGGGTTACGGATAGATATCCGTAGCCATCTTCAACCAAACCAAAGACAATACCCTTTATAAGGAGATATACCATGTTTATTGAATTACATATGATCCAAAATTTTGTACCATCTAACCTTAACCGCGACGATACCAACAACCCCAAAGATTGCGAGTTTGGCGGGCAGCGCCGGGCGCGTATTTCGTCGCAGTCGCTGAAGCGGGCTATTCGTTACCAGCCGATTTTCAAGAAAACAACCGGAGCTGAGTTGGGCGAACGGACGCGCTGGATGAGCCATCTGTTAGCCACGCCGCTGATTGAGGCGGGTAAAGATAAAGAGGCAGCGCAAACGGTAGCCGATGCCGTGGCGGCGGCCTACTACAGCAAAAAAGAAAAAATGGACAGCAAGAACGCCCATCGCACCACGGTGCTGGTTTACCTTAGCCCCGGCGAAGTTAAGGCTTTAACGCCCTTTATTCTTGAAAATTGGGAGGCTGTGGCGGCGGCTGCCACGACTGAAAAGAGCGATAAAATCATTGCCAAGCTGGTTGACCCCCTGGTTAAAGAGACCAAAGAGCGCACCAGCGCCCCCGACATCGCCCTATTTGGGCGGATGCTGGCCGATAAAACCGAACTCAATATTGATGCCGCCTGCCAGGTATCGCACGCCATCTCAACCCACCGGGCAACGATGGAGATGGACTATTACACGGCGGTGGATGATTTGGTGGCGCAAGGGCAAATTCTAACCGATGAAGGCGATGAAGAAGCCGGGGCGGGGATGGTTGGCTTTACCAGCTTCAACAGCGCCTGCTTCTATCGCTACGCCCGGCTAGATTGGGCGCAGTTGGTTAAAAATCTGGGCGGCGATGGGGCCTTAGCCCGGCGCACGGTGGAAGGGTTTCTACGGGCTGCCATCGACGCCATCCCCAGCGGCAAACAAAACAGCTTTGCCGCCCAAAACCCAACCAGCCTGGCGATGGCTGTGGTGCGGGAGGACGGACAAAGTTGGAATCTGGCCAACGCCTTTGAAAAAGCGGTTTACCCCCGCCGCAACAGCGGCTTGATTGAACCGTCTATCGAAGCGTTGGATCGGTTTTGGGGCAATTTGAGCCGCGCCCGCGACGATGCCGAATTTAAGGCCGTGGCCGTTTACACCGACCAGTACCAGGACGCATTAGATACATTGCAGCCGTACCGGCAACCGAATTTGTCCGGCTGGATCAAGGCCGTTAACGACGCTTTACCACAGGAGTAGACCATGGCCACGTTACTACTGCGCTGTGTGGCTCCGCTGCAAGCCTGGGATACCCAGAGCCGTTTTGGGGTGCGGACCACCGGCCGAGAACCGAGTAAAAGCGGCATTGTGGGCCTATTGTGCGCCGCCCTGGGCCGGCCCCGCACCGCGCCGCTGGCCGACCTGGCCGAGCTGCGGATGGCGGTGCGGGTGGATAAAGAAGGCCAGGTGCTGCGCGATTTTCATACGGCGATGGATATCTTAAAAGCGGGGGGTGGCCTGAAGAAAACGGAAACCTCCACCCGCTACTACCTATCGGATGCGGCTTTTCTGGTGGCATTGGAAGGCAACAAATCGCTGCTGGAGCTTGTTCATTCCGCTTTACGCGATCCCCACTGGATGCTGTTTTTGGGGCGCAAAGCCTGCCCGCCGTCACTGCCGGTTTATATTCCGGCGGAGCAATGGGATTGGGGGGCTGAGGCAATGACTCTCTTAAAAACCTATCCCTGGCTGGGCGGGGTGCGGCGGCAGTATGACAACCTAGAGAGTACTGTCCGCATTGTCTTTGATGATGATGACGGCCCCCAGGTGCGGCAGGATCAGCCCATCAGCTTTGCCAAAGGCAAGCGTAAGTTTGCCCCCCGCCGGGTCAACTTCGGCTTTATTGCCAAACCGCCGTTTAAACCTGAGTTTGAAGCTATGGAAAACCAACCTGAAAAGGGAGATGAACAGGAGGAAAGCTAATGTATCT
>JAGRCC010000649.1 GCA_020433785.1 Anaerolineae bacterium | reverse complement strand
CTCGGAAACTACCAAAGAACCAATTTTTGGGGACAGCGTGCCTAGAGATGTCCCATCTCACGCTGTATTTTTCTCAAGAAGTCAACACTTTTGAGCTGGCGCTCTAGGGTAAAGGTGATGTAACCCATCAACAACCGTTCTACTTGCTGGCGGGTGGCCGGTGTTAATTGAAGTTTAGCAACGTTTTCCCAGGGTTCAGTCTGTAAAAACCGCAGCACCTTGAGCACTGCTAGCGGAATTATTTCGGCATTGGGCCGTTTCTCCCCATATTCCGGACTAAGAACGCCGCCATCCACGAAATGAAAATAGTTATTCTCGACCGGCTGAATCGGCTCCTGGCTGGCTACACAGAAGTGAAGTTGCGGCTGAAACCCAGTCAGACTGAGCAGTCGCATCTCAAAATAACGCAGTACCAAAAATGGGTCTTCAGACAGTGAGAGATGCGCCAGAGCCAGGGCAAGCAGTTCATATAATGGCTGGTGGGGATCGTGCTCCTCCGTGAAACGATCGACCAGTTCAGCCAAATAATAGGCGTGGCCGGTTTTCGCCAAATCTTCGCGCAACCCCCGGTAGGCTTCAACGATTTCAGCCTGCGAGATGATATCCCAGGTCCGGCCTGTAGCCACAAAGAGATTAGACAAGGTAAATAGCTCGATATGACCTGCCTTCCGGCTGGTAATTTTTCGTGCTCCCTTAGCCAACAGCCGAAGTTTACCTCGCTCCGGGGTAAAGACGGTCAGCAGTCGATCCGCTTCGCCAAAGTCTGTCCGACGTAGAATAATAGCATCAGTTCGATAAAGTCGTTCGTTGCTACTCATAAATGGAGATTATACTACTAACAATAGAATTCTGCGAATAAGAAAAAGGCCAGCATGGTCACTGGCCTACGTTAATTTGTTCAGTTTAGCCGGGACTTGATTCAAGACGGGGGCAAATTTTCTGGTCCAAAGCCATAAGGCAGTAAATCGGACAGCGTTAATACTTGGTACTGACCCGTTATATCACCAATAATCACGACAAGATCGGAGACGAACTCTCGCATTACCTGCCGACAAACCCCACATGGAGAACCGCCATTTTCGGTGGCGACAGCTATCGCCTCAAAATCTGTCTTGCCCTCAGAAACAGCTTTAAAGATTGCCGTCCGCTCAGCGCAGACGGTGGCCGAGTGACCGACATTCTCTATATTACAACCGGTATAGACTTTACCACTTTTAGTGAGTAGTGCTGCGCCCACTTTGTACTTTGAATAAGGTGAGTAGGAATAGTTACGGGCAGCCAAAGCCTGCTTGAGTAACTCTGCCCATCGTTGATCGGTTGAAGAGTTGTGACTAAAATCTGTCATAATTTACCAGGGCTTATTAACCGTGTGGAACAGCAGTCAAGTGGCTGTATTGTGAATATTGCTCATCAGAGTTGAGGTTGAACCACTCTGATCTTTCGCCGTTTTAGGGTTTTCTACCGGCTGGTTTTCCGCTTCCTCTTCCCTAATGCGCTTAACTCGAGCCGTTTTGATCCGACGGCCATCCACATCAAGTACGGTTAATATTAATTCCGGGACCCCAAACGAAGCCCCATCCAAAACCTCGCCCTCTTTGGGAATATGGCCTAACGCCCCGTAAATAAGCCCACCGAGTGTGTCATTTTCGTCGGTAGGCAGTTCAATTGACATGATATCGTTAACATCGTCTAAATCCATCCGAGCACTAAAAATATACTCGTCATCAGAAATATATTGCATGTAGAATTCATCGGCATCGTGTTCGTCCTGAATTTCGCCGACGATTTCCTCCAAAATATCCTCGATAGTCACCAGACCCGCTGTCCCCCCGTATTCGTCCACGACAATAGCAATGTGAACTTTCTTAGTTTGAAGTTCACGCAACAAATCGGTAACCAGTTTGGTTTCAGGGACATAATAGACACTGCGCTGTAAACCACGAATGGATACCGGTTCCCCTTGTTTAAGCCAATGGATCAATAGGTCTTTTACATAGAGGATGCCGATAATATTGTCGATGGTTCCTTCATAAACAGGCACCCGCGAATGACCGGCTTGTAGAATCGTATCCATAGCGGATTGTACCGATGCATCGGCTTCTACGGCTATAATATCGATCCGTGGCACCATTACCTCGCGAGCAAGAGTATCCCCCAAGTCGAAGATTGAGTAAATCATCTCTTTTTCTTCTTCTTTAAGAACACCTTCCTCTTCGCTTGCATCAACATAGCTACGCAAGTCTTCTTCGGTAATGGGACCAAGACCAAAACTCTCAGTCTCATCCCCCCGCCCTGTCACGATTCGACAAATTTTAGTAATAGCTTTAGCTAAAGGGGCGGTAATAAGAGATAGCCCATTTATCAGATAAGCGGTAGACATGGCAATGGGTTCGGCATAGCTACGGGCAATTTCTTTAGGAATAAGCTCACCAAAAATAAGCACAACTAGGGCGGTCACTACGGTAACAATACCCGCGGCTAAATATGGGTCAATGGAAAAAGTTTGAGCAAGAGGGGTGACAAAGGTAAATACAGCCAAAACTACTATAGAAGAAGTCATCAATTTGAGGGTAAACTGCTCAGTTGTGGAAAGAAGTGGAATATCTTCAGCCAAACGATCAACAATCTGCGCCGCTGATCTTTCTTCTTCTATAAGTTGCAATCTTCGAGACTTACGGGTAAATGCGATAGCTTCTTTGGCCGCCGCAATAACTGCGTGAAAAACAAGCAAGACAACAACAACAAGTGTTGTACTATCAGGCTCTATCAAAATAGCTCCACGAAACGCTAAAAACTACAAAAAACCCAACTGCTTGTCCTATTGTAAATTCTTTAGGACTACTCCGAATTACCTCACCCATCTGTTACCCCATTTCGCTTCTCCTAAATTATACAAAATAAGAGAAGCGAAATATTGTTAGATTGTAGCATAGGGTTAATAATACGGCAAAGGAAATAAAAAAAGCCCTCC
>JAGRCC010000648.1 GCA_020433785.1 Anaerolineae bacterium | reverse complement strand
TTGGGCAAGTACAAAACCGGCAAATCTTGCCTGTACATCAAAAAGCTGGCCGATATCGATCAGGCGGTGCTGCGAGAGTTGGTTAAGCAGTCGGTTGAGCATATGGCCGGCTCAAATTCGTAACCCGCTGTAAAAACAACCACTTATCGTGGGGGGCCACAACGACCCTGTAGAGCCAACCCGCACCCCTCGATACGGTCTCACCAGCCCGCCCTACTCGGGATGCGACTAACTTAATGGCAGTGATACTGCTGCTATGGATCCGTTAACCGACCTTATTTCTCTATTACGGCTGCAAACCGCTCTGCTCGGCAGCCTGCTCGGGACACCCCAGGTGATTGGCGGCCTATTTCTCTGCGATCCGGCCAATGTCGCGCTTTTGACCGGGCTGCTGCCGCCGACAATCCATATTCAATCTTCGGCAGGGATAACAGACAGGCTGCGCAGCATTATCGCCATGATTGTTGAAGAGGTGAATTCTGAGTGGTTGGGGCAAGAGCTTATTTTGTCTCGCCTGGTTGAAATTATGCTCATTGAGGCCCTGCGCCGCCAAAGCAGCGAACAGAAGCCGCCGATAAAAGGCTTACTGGCCGGCCCGACCGATCCGCAACTGGCCTTGGCCTTGCGGCAGATCCATGCGAATGATAAACGCTTTGTTTCCCCTGTAAAACACCTTGCGTGACAACTCCGGCTTCAATTTTCCAACGTAACGTGCCTTCACGACAACTCTGATCTAAGTTTTCCAACGTAACATGCACAAACGACAACTCGCATTTAAGTCTTCCAACGTAACATGCATTAACGACAACTATGATTTAAGTCTTCCAACGTAACATGCACGAACGACAACTCGCATTTAGCTTTTCCAACGTAACATGCATTAACGACAACAAACATGACCCCCGTTACACCAAATTCACCCCTCTCCGACTTGTCGTGACACCCCAATTTCGCAGATTCACCTGCTCCGACAAGGCGAGATACCTCCCTTTCGCGGATTGACCGGCCCCGGCAGCGGAAGGCACAACTATTTCCCGAATTTACCTTTCCCGACAGCACGAGACATCTTTATTTCTCGAATATAGCCTTCTAGGCTATCCAGAGGCCTATAATTCGCCGCTCGCTGCTTTTAGACCACCGCCAAATTGGATGGGCAGGTAGCAACAACCAATCATCTACAGGCGGAAGGCAGCGCCATCGAGAGCCAATCGAGGCTGTGTCTGTTCGCAAAGAAAGATTTTGCTTGTACGGTTTGTATTGCAAGTGAGGGTGATTTATGCGATAATTGTTGAAGAAGTGTTGGAAGAATTAGGTTTGATGGCTGATCAAATCGATGTAAAATTATACCTGGATAAGTAGATGTAGCATTACATCTAATCAGAGTCGTTAGCTTACCATTTATTAAATGTATTGTCTTATTTCAAGTCGACAGGTGCATTGTGAAAAGTAAATCAACGAATGCAATTTGGGAGTTAAGACAGGTTCTACCTTTATTAAAAGAACTTAGGATGACATTTAATTTGGTTAGCTCCGTTCAAGCAAATCTTGAAAATGATACTTCCTCGATATTTTCAGAACGCCGCTGGGCTATTGATTCGCTTGAAAGAGCATACCAACGAGTCCGGAATTTGAGTATTGAAATATTTGGATCGTCAGATAATTTTGATAGTTGGGTTGGTTCTAAGGGGCCAGTCGGTACAATGAGAATCAAGAAAACTGTTGGTTCAAGCGGAACATTTGAATATGGTCCAAAAGAGAAGGCGCTTGCATCAAAATTACACTCGTATGCTCTCGGCATAGTCGATAATGCACACTTGGGAGATAGACTTGCTTTATTAATTCGAGAAAACCGCATACTGAAAAGCCAGTTGCGCGAGATTCGTCAACGTGAATTGACCTATATCTCAATGGTTGAAGGAGCAAAATTCTCTACACACTATACCCCACCTCAGGAAAGTGAAGAATTTGTACTTGCATCACTTGAGCGAGAGAAGATGAATTACATCAAATACCTTGGAAAACTGAAAGAAAGAGAGGCTATATATGGTCTAGATGCTCCTCCGGATCTTTTAATTAAGATCGAAAACAGTGAACAACAAATAAAAACGATTAAAACAAAAATCAATAATCTAAAAAAGCAACTCAGCTAATTACTATGCCATGCGATGGAACTGCTTTGGAAGGCAAGCTAACCACCGTTTCCAGCCGACCACAAGGACTCCGCATTTATTCAGGGCACTTTTGGCGCTTCAAGCCTTTCGGTTAGTGAGGTTTGCGTGGTGGCGGCTAAAACGGAAGGCGTTATCTTACCAACCACAAAAATCCCAGTACTAAGACAGAGGTTGTGTTGCTAAGGTCTCTAAAAATCAATTAGACTTTTTCAGGAGGGGGAACTGGTACGTTTTCAAGTTGGGCCAGAAATTGCTCAAGCACTTCTTTTTGCATCTTTTGATGAAGATTAATTTCGTTGAGCAAATCTTGAGGCGTAGCTGGTGAAATTTGGTCAGGGGCAATATCGACTTCAATCAACTCCGGGCCCAGTTTGCGGAAAATATTGCGGACGGTTTGAACCTGCAAAACTGTCCGGCCCCTATCATTCTTAAACACATCTAAGACTATCCCGTGCCAAGCCCGCATTTTGATAATATCGCCTGATTTTGGCAGATAAGCCATTGTCAAGTTCCTTATTGACTATGTAAGGTGTACCACAAAACAATAATCTGGTCAGCGACATCCATCGCTTTGGTGGGGCTGTGGGTCCGGAACCCGTATTTGTCTAAGACCGTCATTAAAATCCAATGTTCGCCAGAGCCATGTTCGGTTTCGAGAGCCGCATAATAATGGGTTTCAATTTCATTGATGTTGGTTGAAGTTAACTGTCGAACTTGGTCGTTAAAAGACATTGGATACCGCACCTGCCAGATGGTAAGTAGTGTAGACGATGTTAGACGGAATGACAAGCGTTGTAGGAACAAATCGAAATTAAAGCCCAGCCTACTCTCGGCTAATATAAGCAGTTAGCAAGATAGCGCCCCTACACAATGGGCTTGACTTTCTCCTTGAGGTAGCAATAGCACAGCCCGCGCACAAAACTTACTCCGGCGCGGGCTGCGATACAATTTAAACTTCCCCTCTACAATTTATCCCCTCTTCGATTGAAAACGGTACGTGCCGGAGCCTAACGTTAGCACGACCGTTTCTTCCTCTTGCCGGATGTCGTGAATGCCATCGACCTGGCTTAAGGGTTGGCCTTGCTCGGTGACGTCATTCACCGCTTGGGCCGGGAGATAGACCACAGCCTCGGTGTTGGCCGGTATGGTCACATCCAACGCAAAATCACCTTGCTCAAGCGTCCACTTCGACTCGATGGGGCCATAGAGCGAGTCGAACGTGACGCCGGCGTAGGTTAGGCCGCCGCCCGGTTGCGGTTGGATGCGGATGCGCTTGTAACCGGGTGCATCGGGATCGACATCAAGCCCGGCTACAACTTGGTACAGCCAGTCGCCAATAGCGCCATAAGCGTAGTGATTGAACGAATTCATCCCGGCATCCTGGAAAGAGCCGTCCGGCTTGATGCCGTCCCAGCGTTCCCAGATGGTGGTCGCGCCTTGCTTGACCGGGTACAGCCACGACGGATAGCTTTCCTGGTTGAGCAGTTTGTACGCGGTCTCAAGCTGGCCGTATCGGCTCAAGACGTGGCACAGGTAGGGCGTCCCGACAAAGCCGGTGGTCAGGTGGTAATCGGTTTCTTGGATCGATTTTGCCAGACGGGCCGCGGCTTGGGAGCGCATCGACTCGGGCAGCAGGTCGAAATGGAGGGCCAGCAGGTAGGCGGTTTGGGTGTTGGGGCCAACGCGACCGGCGGGCGTGACGAACTCGGCGTTGAAGGCGGCTTTGACGTTATCGGCTAAATCGGTGTAGCCCTGAGCATCGACCGTTTTGCCTAACAGCTTGGCGATGTTGGCCAGCAGTTGGGCGCTGTAGGCAAAAAAGGCGGTGCCGACCAGCTCATAGTTGGTGACGGGCGTGGGCAGCCGGTCATCCCGGCCGCGATAGTCCAGCCAGTCGCCGAACTGAAAATCTTGACGCCAGATGTAATCGTCGTCGGCGCGGCGGTAGATATAGTTGACCCAGCCGGCCATGCTTTCGTATTGCTCTTCCAGTAGGCGCGTATCGCCGTAACAGAGGTAGATGGTCCAGGGGCAAATGATGGCGGCGTCGCCCCAGGCCGCGGCCCCGGAGCCGCGATTGTCGCCCAATTCACCGAGGCCGGTGCGGGCGATGAGATCGGGGACGACGTGGGGGACGCTGCCGTTCCGTTGGTCGGCGCTGAGATCGCGCAGCCATTTGGTGTAGAAGTTGGGCACGTTCATATTGAAGCAGGCGGTGCGAATGAAGACCTGTGTATCGCCGGTCCAGCCCAGCCGTTCATCGCGCTGGGGGCAGTCAGTGGGGACATCGACAAAGTTACCTTTTTGCCCCCAGACAATGTTATGCTGCAACTGGTTAATGAGCGGGTTAGAGCATTCGAACGATCCGGTCGGCGGCGTGTCGGAATGAACGACGATGCCGGTGAAGTTGTCGAGGGTCGGCTCGCCGGGGAAGCCTTCGACGGCGACGTATTGAAAGCCTTGGAAGGTGAAATGGGGTTCAAAGACCTCATCGACGTCGGTTGAGCCTTTCAAGGTGTAGGACGTTTTTTGATCGGCGGCCCGCAGGTTTTCGGTGTAGAGATTGCCCTGCTGGTCGAGTACCTCGGCGTGGTGCAGGGTGATGGTGGTTCCCTCCGGGCCGCGCACGCGCAGTTGCACCCAACCGACCATATTTTGACCAAAATCGACAATGGTTTCGCCTTTGGGAGAATGGAAGATACGGACCGGCTTAAGCTGCTCGTGGCAGCGGATAAAGGGGGCGACCTGGGCTACAACCATGTCTTTGGCATGGTCAAAGATGCGCACGCCGCGCCAATCGCCGGCGTCGTAGCCGACCTCGGCCCAGCCGGTTTTTTCTTGGCGGGCATCGTACGTTTCGCCCATGTAGATGTCTGACATGAGGAT
>JAGRCC010000647.1 GCA_020433785.1 Anaerolineae bacterium | reverse complement strand
GGTACGATAAGACCACCCATTGAATTGTAGCAAAATCGGTGTTGAGGTCGCGGACTAAAGTAGGCAGCGCCACATTGACAATGCTGCCGTCAATGGTTGCTAAAAAAATGCTCATCGCTACAGCCGCCATTACGTACCATTTGCGGCTGTAATCAATTTCGTTTTCCAAAGTGATGTACTCCTTCTGTTGTTGAACTTCTTCCATGATTTCTATTGTGTAATGGTAACCGCTACAACGCAACTTCTACAAGGAGATTAGAGATTAGGAGATAACTTGACGCAATCTCCTAATCTCCCGTCTCCCAATCTCTAAAATAATTTTCGTGCATGCCAAGTGTAGCCCTAATTATCATCACCTTTACTATGCCATTAGATAAGTTTAGCGCAAAACGATCATTTATCAATACAGTAAAGGATCATGATGATTACTGTCCAAAAGATCAGGTTGAAACGGTCAATCGATTACCCGGTTGGGTGATAAATCGCCTTATAACGGCCTCCATAATGCCTCCACTATCGGTTCACAATCTGTTCACAATCGAAATCTATACTCCGGTTCATAAGTGGCATTTGGCATTCAATGAAAGGATAACAACCATGAACCGCAGAATTATCTTAGGAATTTTATTGGCACTGGTATTGATTTTCGGCGTTGCGAGCGTGGGCATATATGCTTATAACCTGGGGGTTGACCAGGGCATAGCCCAAAGTATCCAACTCAGCGATCAATCTCCGGGCGCAGAGATGAGTCCCTACCTTTACTATAGAGGCCCATTTTTCTATCCGCCTTTCGGCTTTCCATTTTTTGGCTGTTTCGGACCCTTCTTTTTCTTCTTCCTTTTCTTCGTCTTGTTTCGAGGTTTTTTGTGGGGCGGTCGCTGGGGGCACGGCCCTGGTTGGAAGCGCGGTCACTGGGATGGGCGCGTCCCGCCTATGTTTGAAGAGTGGCACCGCCAGTCGCATCGCTCAGAGGGAGAGCCAACCTCCTCGGCGGCAGAAGGATAATACCTATAAGGGCTGAGGAGAAACGTTAGCAGTTTCTCGATTAGAACACGGATGCGCAGGATTAAACGAATAAAAAACAGCGAAAATCCGTTAATCCTGCACATCCTGTTCTCCCCATTAGCAAAAACACGTACACTAACAATTCTCCTCATTTTGAAAAAATGGAGCACAGTATGAATGACTCAAAAATATTTCCGCCTACGTATCTTTTAATCGCGCTCATTGTAATGATCGTTCTGCATTTTGGATGGCCATTAACGACAATATTTTTTCCACCCTGGCAACTTTTGGGTATTATTCCTTTAGGGTTGGGGTTGCTGATTAACGTTATAGCCGCCAATAGGTTTCAAATCGCGAATACGACCATCAATCCCTTTGGTCAATCAACCGCTTTGGTAACAGAGGGACTGTATCAAATCAGCCGGAACCCGATGTATCTGGGCATGGTTTTGATATTGACCGGGGGAGCGACCCTCCTCGGTTCACTGACTCCATTTGCGGTGATACCGGTATTCATAATACTGATCAACAGAAATTTTATTCGGTTTGAAGAACAAAAGTTGGCCCGGAAGTTTGGGCCACAGTGGACAGCCTATTGCCAACGCGTGAGGCGCTGGATATAGCACGAACTCTTCAGCCCTGTTCATGCACAGCAGGAAAGTACCATGAAAACCATTTTAGTAGTCGATGACGAAATGAAGATTGTTCGGCTGGCCCGCGATTACCTGGAATACGCCGGTTTTACGGTCATGACGACCACCACCGGCAGCGATGCCCTGGCCGTGGCCCGCCAGAACCGGCCGGATTTGATTGTTTTGGATCTGGGCTTACCCGACCTGGATGGCCTCGATGTAACGCGCGCTCTGCGGAAAGAGTCGAACGTGCCGATCATCATGCTGACCGCCCGCGGCGACGAGTCCGATAAATTGATCGGCCTGGAGTTGGGTGCTGACGATTATCTGACCAAACCCTTCAGCCCTAAAGAACTGGTCGCCCGCGTTCGAGCGGTATTGCGGCGCACTGAAATGGCCCAGAGCAGCCCCGGCCAAGAGATCATTCGCGTCGCCGAGTTGACGCTCGACCTGCCTCGCATGCGGGCCACGCTGAACGAGCGCCTCATCGACCTGACTCCCACCGAATTCGAACTCCTGGCGGCGCTGGCCAGTCAACCGGGCCGCATCTTTACCCGCGCCCAACTGCTCGATGCCGTCCATGGCGTTGCCTTTGAGTCGTACGAGCGGGCCATCGATGCCCATATCAAAAACATTCGGCGCAAATTGGAACCGAACCCTCGCCAACCGCGTTACATCCTGACCGTGTACGGCGTAGGGTATAAATTTGCGGATGAGTAAGATGCCGCGCCACTTTCGCCGTCATCGCCCGCCGTGGTGGCCCCAAGATGAGCCGTGGCCGCCGCATGGACCACCCGGCCCTGAGCTACGCCGCCAGTTCTTCTGGCGATTTATCACGTTCTTTGCTGTTTTGGCGATGTTGGTCACCGGTCTGTGCAGTCTGGCCTTTTGGCTGGCTTTTATCAGTTGGGATCGACTGGGGGTGCCGCAAGAGAGCTTGCCGTTTATCTTTCTGGCCGGTTTAAGCGTTGGGTTTGTGGGACTTGTTTCGCTGGCCTGGCTGCTGCGACGGGTCACTGTTCCGTTTGGCGATCTTCTAGAGGTAGTGGGCCAGGTTGAGGCCGGCGATTACACCGCTCGCGCGCTTGAACGCGGCCCGGCTGAAGTCCGCGCTCTGGTGCGGGCTTTCAACGCGATGGCCGAACGGTTGCAGATGACCGAAACTGAGCGGCGCAACCTGCTGGCCGATGTCACCCACGAGCTGCGAACGCCGCTCACCGTCATTCAGGGCAATCTGGAAGGGCTGCTCGATGGCGTCTATCCCCGCGATGATGCCCACCTGACCGCTATCCTGGAAGATACCCGCGTTTTGTCTCGTCTGATCGATGATCTGCGCACACTGTCCATGGCCGAAAGCGGCGCGCTGCATCTGCATCGTGAACCCACCGATTTCGCCATCCTGGCCGATGAGACCGCAGCCTCATTTCGCCCCCAGGCCGAGGCAGCCGGAGTCGAATTAACCGTGCTCATCTCCGAAGAGATACCGCTGCTCGATCTGGACCCGGTGCGGATGCGTGAGGTCCTGACTAACTTGATCGCCAATGCGCTCCGTTATACGCCGGTCGGAGGCCAGGTGGGTGTCAAGGCTCAGGTGAGCCCGGATGAGCAGCAAGTCACAGTATCCGTCAGTGACACCGGATCCGGCATTTCCGCCGAAGCTCTCCCCCACATTTTTGACCGCTTTTACAAATCCGGCGACTCCCACGGCACCGGCTTAGGCTTAGCCATCGCCAAAAATCTGGTGGTCGCCCACGGCGGCGAAATATCGGCCCACAGCCCCGACGGAGCATCCCCCGGAACTACCATTAGGTTCAGCCTACCGTTAGGTTGATCGCGCCCCGCCGTTTACGGCCCACAAAGGCATAAAGCCCCTACCTCCGCAGAATCTCCATCATCGGTTCACACCTTGTTCACAATTGGACGCTATGGTATCAGGCAAAGGAAGGTTAAGTAAAATTCTATGACAAACATTACCCATCGCAACATTCAAACTAATGGCATTTCGATGCACATTGCCGAGGCGGGCCACGGGCATCCTGTTATTTTAATCCACGGATTTCCTGAGCTGTGGTACACCTGGCGTCATCAACTTCCGGCCCTGGCGCAGGCGGGCTATCACGCTGTTGCCCCGGATCTGCGCGGCTACGGCGCTACCGAGCGCCCCGATGCCACCCAAAGTTACAGCACCCTGACGATGGCCGCCGACATTGTCGGTTTGCTGGATGCTCTGGGCGCTGAAAAAGGGGTGGTGGTCGGCCACGATATTGGCGCGCATGTCGCTTGGCTGGTGGCCGAGTTGTATCCGCAGCGCGTCTCCGCCGTTGTGGCGCTGAGCGTAGCCTGGCAGCCTCGACCGCCGCTGCCGCCCTCGCAGCTGGTCAAACGGATGGCGCAGGGTAAATTTTCGATGTTCCAATATTTTTTGCAACCGGGATTAGCCGAAGCCGAACTCGAGGCCGATGTACGCCGTTCGCTGCGCCTCTTCCTGTACTCGCTATCTGGCGATGCGCCGCCGGAGTTGGTGTCTTACCTCTTTACCGGCAAGCCGGCCGAACTGAAGCTGTTAGACGACATGCACGATTTCGACTCGCTGCCGCCTTGGCTAACCGAGGCCGATCTCGATTACTACGCCTCAACCTATCAACGCACCGGCTTTAGCGGGGCTTTGAATTTCTACCGGAACAAGGATCGTGATTGGACGGAATTGGGTCAAAAAGCGATCGCCCCGATTCTTCAGCCCACGCTGTTTATCGGCGGCACGGACGATTGTTCTGTAAAGTTTAGCAACTTGGCTCCCATGACCGAAACCCTGCCCAACCTGCGCGAGGTCGTACTACTGCCGGGCTGCGGACACTGGGTTCAAGAAGAACGTTCGGAAGCCGTCAGTACAGCTCTGATCGAATTTTTACAGCAAGAACTAACGGAAAAATGATGACGATACGATTACCGATTTGGCTAGAGCGGACGCTGTGGAGCATCGTCATTATCCTGGCGATTATCGGCGTTGCGGCGGTGGTGCGTCGCGTGCTAGATCTCGGTCACGTTATCCCGCCGCTTGTCCATCCGACCTTTGGCGCGTTCGATGCCGCTTTTAGGCAACATTCGCTCTTAACGTTGGCCCATATCATCCCCGGCTGCTTATTTATGGTGCTCGGTCCGCTGCAATTCATGCCTCACATTCGGGCGCGATACCTCACCATCCATCGCTGGAGCGGGCGGGTGTTCATCGTTGCGGGGATGGTCATTGGCATCTCGGCGCTGATAATGAACGCTTTTGGAATGGCTATCGGTGGCCTTAACGAAGCGGCAGCGACAACGCTCTTCGCCCTCGTTTTCTTATTTGCCTTAGGAAAAGCTTTTCTGCACATCCGCCGGCATCAGATTAAGCAGCATCGCGAGTGGATGATTCGCGCTTTTGCCATTGGCCTGGCGGTGGCGACCATCCGGCCGATTATTGGCCTCTTTTTCGCCGTATCCACGTTATCGCCGCACGAGTTTTTTGGCATTGCCTTCTGGCTGGGGTTTACCATCCATCTCATCGCCGCCGAGGTCTGGATCAACACTACGCGACAAAAATTGGTGACAATTAGCGAATAGTTGGGGTTTAGCCTCCGCCTGCTTTGGCTCGCATTTTGGCGGCTTCCTGTTCCATCGCCGTGCCGCTGCGCTGCATAAAATCGAGGATAAGGGCTAGCTCTTCATCGCTGTAGCGAGCCGTTACTTCTGAAAATGACTCTATCAGGGAATCAAACAAGGGAAGAACCCTTTCCTCTCCACCCGGTGCTGACTCGATAAAGACTCGCCGCCGGTCATTTGGGTCTGGTCGGCGGATGGCAATACCGACCTTCTCCAGTCGGTCAACTAAGCCGGTGATCGCTCCGGTCGTTAGGCCGGTCAGTTCGGCCAGTTGCCCGGCGGTTAAAGGACCTTTCTGAGCAATAATGTCGCCACATTTCCAATCTGTTGCGCTTAGCCCAAAATAGGCGGCCATCGCTGTGTGAAACATTATGGTGGCGGTGCTATGGGCGCGTCCAGCCCCTTGCAGGGCCAACAACAATTCGTCTCTGTTCAAAATTCCCTCTTGACAAGTTAGGTTTTCTCGCTTACAATCTGGTTTGTCTTATTTACTAAGATAATTATTTACTAAAATATATAAAAACTAAGTTACTTAAATGCTTAGACAAAGCTATTGTATAACAAACAGGGACTGATGACAATACGGCAGAAGTTGTATACATCATTGCCGTACAACTTTCTTAGGAGCTGTGTCGTATTAGTCACTGTAGGTGGAGCCAGGCGCTCGTAGTAACCGCTTTGGCGGAACTGTCACAAAATTCATACTTGGTTCATTTAAAACAACAACCCTCAAAAACTATCCATAAAATATCCAATATTCCTTCACAATGTCTTCACAGTTAATAATTAACCTCAGTTCGGAGTTTAGGAAAATGGACAGAATTAACAGGATTTATAAGATGAAATTAAGTAGAAATCTTTTCAATCTTGTAAATTCTGTCTAATTATCGAACTCAGGTTAATTACGGTATTCAAGAATTCTGAAGGACAAAATGTAAGCGACTAACCGATAATGCCTGGCCTGAACGCTTACGAATACTAAGCCAAGGAAAGGAATGAATGATGCAACGCTATGTTGAACCGCTCAGTGAACGCGAATTGGAGGTGCTGCATTGGCTGGCCTCCGGCGCGTCGAATCGGGAGATCAGCCAGCAGTTAACTATCCAGGAGAATACGGTTAAGCGGCATGTGTACAATATCTTCGGCAAGCTGAACGTTCGCAATCGCACGCAGGCGGCGTTGAAGGCCTATACGTTGGGGGTAACACCTCAGCCGAATCTTCTGAGCGAGCAATTTTAAGCGGTCAGCCATCAGCTATCAGCATTCAGCATTCAGTTATCAGCTTGTAACTTCTACTCAGGCAATTCTCAAAGCGTAAATTAGGCTAAGGCTAAGAAAAAAGGAAAGAAAACGTGCTGATTTCTTGAGCGTGTGGCGGCTCACCTGAATTTACCTGCTTAGCCTCAGCCTTAGCCTTAGCCTACGCATGGCAACATCGATTGTCTCAGGTGTCACTCTCAAGTTTGAAAAGAGCTGACCGCTGACAGCTGATAGCTTAAAGCTTACGAAAGGACCCGCAATGAACGTCATCTGGAACAAAGTTTGGTTTGATCTGTGGCACAACAAAATTCGTACACTGCTGGCGGTGTTGAGCATTGCCGTGGGCGTGTTTGCTATCGGCGCTATCTTTGGGATGGTCGATCAACTCCTGCCCGGTATGGATCGCTCGCACCAGGCCAGCCAGCCATCGCATATCACCATCAACCTCACCGAGCGCATCACGCGCGATGTGGCCGATCGCCTGACCAATATCGATGGGGTCGACGACATCGAAGTCTCGAACTCGGTGCCGATCCGCTATAAGCTTCAGCCGGACGATGAATGGCAGGCCGGTTTTTTAGAGATGCGCGATGATTACGATGAGCAGAAGTATGATGTTCTTGAGCTTAAAGAAGGCACCTGGCCCGATAATGACAATCTGGCTGTCGAGCGCCTGTCGAGCGCTGCGTTTGGTATAGAGCTGGGCGGGCAGGTGATTTTTGAACTGGACAAAACCGACCGGCCGCTGTCCGTTACCGGTAAAATTCGGTCCGCCTTTGTTCATCCGCCCGATTTCGGCGGCCCGGCTGTCTTCTACAGCGACGCCAAAGGGTTGGAACGCTTCAACATCCCCGAGGGCGAGTTTGGCGTGCTGCGGGTTCGAGTTACACCCTACAGCGATGATTTGGCCCGCGAGGTCGCCTCGGAGATTAAGGACCGGCTGGGCAAAGAAGGGGTGGGGGTTGCGTTTACATTCTACCAGAACCCGGTCGAGCACTGGGGCCGTGGATTTTTGGAAGGGCTAACCATCGTTTTGCAGGTCTTAGCCGTAATCGCGCTGTTGATGAGTGTGGTGCTGGTGACCAATACGATGGCGTCGCTCATCACCCAGCAGATTAACCAAATCGGCATGATCAAGGCCATCGGCGGCGGCACCGGCGTGATTTTAATGCTTTATCTGACGACGGTGCTGATTTACGGCTTGCTGGCCTTCATTGTGGCGATGCCGCTGGGCGCGCTGGCCGCGTTTGGCTTAAGCCAGTGGTTTTTGAACGCCTTTAACATCAACTACGACATTTTCCAGGTCTCGCTGCGAGCGGTCGCTTTTCAAGTGGGTGCGGCGACGCTCATTCCCGCCCTGGCTGCGCTGTGGCCGGTGTTGACCGGGGCGACGATGACCGTGCGAGCGGCCATCGCCACCTATGGCCTCGGCGGCGACTTCGGCTCGAACCGCTTCGACCGCCTGATCGAGCAGATTGGTAGCCGCATCTTGACCTCGTCGTATGCCATCGCGCTGGGCAATATGTTTCGCCGCAAGGGACGCCTCACACTAACTCAGGTGGCGTTGATTAGCGCAGGCACGATGTTTTTGATTGTGATGACATTATCCGCTTCGCTGACTTACACCCTGGACACCGATCTGAACCGGCAGCATTACGACCTGCACCTGGGCTTTGAGGAGGCGCAATCCACCAACCGCGTGGCGCGTATGCTGCGCCAGATATCGGGCATAGCCGATACGGAAACGTGGTACATCGCCCCGACCGCTGTTCTAAAGGAAGGCGAGCGGTTGAAAGAGGCCGGCATCGGCGCGGAGGTAATCGGCATCCCGGCTGAAAGCGACTACTTTCGACCGCTGCTGCTGACCGGCCGCTGGTTTGAACCGGGCGATGGCCGGGTCATCGTCATCAGCCAGGATATGGCCGATGATTTCGACATCGCGCTGGGCGACACCCTGACCCTGAATATGTTTGAGTTAGGCGATGCCGACTGGCAGGTCATCGGACTTTTCCAGGTTATCTTTAACGACGGTTTCAACTCCACCCCGATTTATGCGCCGCTAGAGGCTGTCGCCGCCGCCACCAAGCAGTATCAAGAGGCCACCCGGCTGCTGGTGCGAACGACATCAAACAGCCCGGCGGCGGTTGATGCCACGTTTGACCAGCTCAAAGATCTCTTTGAAGCGCGCCATATGGATACCAACCT
>JAGRCC010000646.1 GCA_020433785.1 Anaerolineae bacterium | reverse complement strand
TTCTGCTCGAACACCCGCCGCCCCAAATGCACCTGGTCATCGCCACCCGTGAAGACCCCAATCTGCCTCTGGCTCGATTACGCGTTCGAGGCCAATTGACTGAACTACGGGCGGCCGATTTGCGCTTTACCCCCACCGAAGCCGCCGATTTTCTCAACCAGATGATGGGCCTAAACCTCGCGGCGGAAGATGTCGCCGCCTTGGAAACGCGGACCGAAGGCTGGATTGCCGGTTTGCAGTTAGCCGCCATTTCCATGCAGGGCCAACAAGACGCCGCTGATTTCATTAAATCGTTCACCGGCAGCCACCGTTTTGTGATGGATTATTTGATAGAAGAAGTCTTGTATCGCCAGCCTGAAAGCGTTCAGACGTTCTTGCTGTGCACCTCCATCCTCGACCGCCTGTGCGGCCCTCTGTGTGAGGCCGTGGTGGGGAGATTAGAGATTAGAGATTGGAGATTGGAAAGGGATGACCAAGCGGCTGAATATCTCCAGGGCCAAGATATACTCAACTATCTTGAACAGGCCAACCTGTTCGTCATCCCTCTGGACAACGAGCGGCGGTGGTACCGTTATCACCATCTCTTTGCCGACTTGCTGCGGCAGCGACTGCGGCAAAACCCGCCCGCCCTTTCATCGCGCCCATTGGCGGGGACTGAGGAGGGGCAATCCCCCGATGGGAGTATCCTGGCGAAGCTCCATCTCCGCGCCAGCCAATGGTATGAACAGCATGGGTTGCTACCCGAGGCCATTCATCACGCTCTGGCCGCCAAGGATTTTGCGCGAACCGCCACGCTGTTGGAGTTGATTTGGCCGGCCATAAGCGGCAGTTTTCAATCGGCCATCTGGCTGCGCTGGGTTGAACCCGTGCCTGATTTAGTGATACGGGCCAGGCCCGTTCTCAGCATGGCTTATGCCTGGGCTTTGCTGGATTTGGGAGAACTGGAAGCCGGTGAGCTTCGATTGCGAGACGTCGAGCAGTGGTTGAAGAGCAGCGCTGCATCGCCCCCAGCCGGCAAGATGATCGTTATCGATGAGGCCCAATTTCAAACATTACCGGGGTCACTCGCCACCGCCCGCTCATACCTGGCCCATGCCTATGGCGATGCCCACGGCAGCGTACAGTACGCCCGTCAAGCCCTGGAACTGTCGCCTGAAGATGACTTGATTCGCCGGGGACAGGCTGCCTCGCTGTTGGCTCTGGCTCATTGGGCCGGCGGCGAGTTGGAAGATGCCTATCGGGTTTTGGACGAGGCTATGGCGATTTTTCGAGCGGTGGGCCAGATTGTTTTTGCCATCAGCGGCACGTATGGCCTGGCCGATATCAGGCTTACGCAGGGACGGCTCAGGGAAGCGATAGTCATCTATGAGCAGGCTATGCAGTTGGTGGCAGAGCAGAACCAGGCCACGCTCCCCGGCACGGCCGACCTTTATTTAGGGCTGGGTGATCTATATCGGGAGCGGGGTGATTTAGCCGAGGCCGAAGCGCATCTGGCCAAAAGCGAGGCGTTGGGTGAACCGGCGGCCCTGCCGGATTGGCCCTGCCGCTTCCGCCAGGGGCAGTCTCGCTTACGGCTGGCCCAAGGCGATTTAAGCGCCGCGCTTACCTTGCTGGAAGCCGCCGAACGGCGCTATTTTCGCAGCCCGATGCCGGAGGTCCGTCCGCTGGCCGCCCAAAAAGTTCGACTGTGGCTGGCGCTGGATCGCCTGCCCGAAGCAGCGGCCTGGGTCCAAAAACGGGGTCTATCGACGGATGATGACCTCAGTTACCTGCAAGAGTTTGAACACCTCACCCTGGCCCGAGTCCGCATCGTCGAGTATCGCCGCAGCCGGATCGAGCCCACCATTGCTGATGCCTTACATCTTCTGAGGCGATTATTGCCGGCGGCCGAGGCTGGGGGGAGATGGGGCAGCGTCATCGAAATTTTGATCCAGCAGGCGCTGGCTTACCAAGCCCAGGGCGATGTTGCGGCTGCGGTGGCCTCCCTGGAACAGGCGCTCAGTCTGGCCGAACCGGAGGGCTACGTTCGTCTTTTTGTCGATGAGGGAGCGCCGCTGGTGGAGTTGTTGACCAGAATGAAGGATAAAAGGGGAAAACTAAAGGCGTATATTCAGCAACTCCTCGCTGTCTGTGGACAACAAAATGATTTCCACCCGTTACCGGTTACCCCTGAGCCGTTGATCGAGCCGTTAAGTGACCGTGAACTCGAAGTCCTCCACCTTATTGCTCAGGGTCTCTCGAATCGAGAGATTAGCGAGCGGCTGGTTCTGGCCTTGAGTACGGTTAAAGGACACAATCGAATTATTTTTGATAAACTCCATGTACAACGACGGACCGAAGCCGTCGCTCGCGCTCGCGAGTTGGGGCTGTTGTAACCTCAGTCCAGTTATGCTTCACCCGACAAAATCGGGCATCAATTGTCGGGCAAAGATATTCTATCTCTAATATCATGCAGATATTGTATTCATAAAAGGAAGCTGAAACGTGGACTCGCTGGAGAGAATGAACCAGGCTTTGGCCTACATCGAAGATAACCTGGCCGATGATATTGATTTTCAAGAGGTTGAACGGC
>JAGRCC010000645.1 GCA_020433785.1 Anaerolineae bacterium | reverse complement strand
ATCATGTGGTCGATATTCCTTTTCCTAAAAAGGTCCGGGATGAGATCATCGCGACCGGCCAGGCTCAACCCCATCACGTCTTGCCCGACAGCGGTTGGGTCAGCTTTTACATTAGAGAAACCGGCGATGTCGAGGCGGCGATAGTGTTGTTGCGAGTATCGTTCGAACTGGCCGAGCAGCAGCAATCGAAGAAAAAGCAGGCAGAGTAGGACTCAAATATAAACTTGGAGGAAATTGATTATGAGTAATGTCAACGATTGGAATAAAGCCATTATCGAGGAGTTTCGCGCCAACGACGGCAAGGTCGGTGGTCAGTTTGCCAATACGACCCTACTGCTGCTCCATACCACCGGCGCTAAGAGCGGTCTGCCGCGCCTCAATCCGGTAGCTTACATCGCCGATGACGACCGGCTGGTGATCATCGCCTCGAAAGGTGGCGCGCCGACCAACCCGGATTGGTATTACAACCTGGTCGCCCATCCGCAGGTCGAGGTGGAGGTGGGGACCGAACGGTTTCCCGTCCGGGCTACCGTGGCTGAGGAACCGGAGCGGACCCAGTTATTTGAAAAGATGGCCACTTTATACCCCGGCTTTTACGACTATGAGCGCAAAACCACGCGCGTTATGCCGGTGGTCGTCTTAACTCGCTAAGGGGCGGCTATTAAATAACTTATATCATGCTCAAAGAAAGATGGAGACAACGAGATGAGGAGATAAGGCGACTTCTAAAGCCAACCTCCCAATCTCCTCATATCCGATTTCCGCATCGCTAAACAAACAGGCCGGGAGTTGATTGCTTCCCGGCCTGTTTGTTGAATAGATGATGGCTAGAGTAGCAAGATTTTGGCGTTACAGGCTGGACTCCCCGGGGAAAGGGATGGTATGATGAAGATTGATACACCATCAAATCCGAGGTTCGCTCATGAGGCAGCTATCTGAAAATTTCATAAACTCGTTACAAACGGGCTTTCAAATGAGATGCTTTATGGCCGGTTTAATGGTCATATTTATAACCGGTTGTAGCCTGTTATCACCACCGCCGCCACCCCCCCAAGGTAATACCAACCCGCCGCCACCGCCCCAAAATAACGCCCAGCCGCCGCCAGCGTCAGAGCAGCGTGAGGCTGTCAGCCAACCGCAGCCGGTACCGACTGTGGCTGAGCCGTCGTCCCCTTCCGGTGGTTTTACCTTGACCAGTCCGGTCATGGAAAACGGCGGCCAACTGCCCGCCCGGTTCACTTGTGATGGCGAGAGTCTTTCGCCGCCACTGGCTTGGCAAGGCGCTCCCGCAGGAACAGTCGGCTATGCCCTGGCGATGCACCACGTGCCCGGTCCCGGCGATACGCACTGGTATTGGGTGGTGTACAATATCCCCGCCACTACGCTGTCGGTGGACGCCGGCGCTGTCAAATTTGGTACGTTTGGGACCAACAGCGTCAACAATGAACTGGCCTACGCCCCGCCGTGCTCGCGCGGCCCCGGTGAAAAGTTGTATACGATCACCGTCTACGCGCTCTCGGCAGCGCCCAATTTGCCTGACCCGAGAGGGGTCGATCGCGACACCTTGTTAGCCGCTATTGCCGATATAACCCTGGCTCAGGCCAGTCTCGATGTCACCTATGAACGCGGGCAAACCGGCGGAGTCGCGCCTGAGCCTGATGAGGCGAATAGTCAACTCGCGGCTCGAAATGAGACCGATTGCGATCCGTACGGCGTGTTCGCGGCCTATGCCGATCAAGTCCACATTACGTGCGATGACACCTTTCTGTATGTTGAAACTGAAACCGGCCAGCCGAACCATGAGATGATGCGTGGTATTACCGCCTGGATTTTGCGTGTGCCTATTCCCTTTCGCTACACGGGTGAACGCGCCTGGAAAATTCCTCGATCGCCGCACTGGCTGGAGGGCCACGCGGCGGCCCATGCCAGAGGGCCAATCGCCATGGCGGTTAATGGTGTGCCGATTTATCACTTTGACAAACGGCCTGATGTCACTCTTGACGATAGTTATGTTTACGATCCCAAATTTGATACGGTGCAGCAAGGGGAGTTGGATCACTGCGGGGGGCACGCCGGTCAGGGTGAGGATTACCATTATCATACCGCCCCGGTCTGTTTGCTAGACCATCACCACCTTGACCAACCCATTGGCTACACCTTAGGGGGAGCCGAAATATTCTATGGCACGGGCGCGGATGATTATTACGGCGAGGGCCGCTACAACGACATCAACAATTTGCCCGCCGAACCGTTAGATGATTGTAACGGCCTTCGCTTAGCCGACGGATCCTATGTCTATTACACTACCCATGAACCACCTTACACCATCGGCTGTTACCATGAAGAGGTCGATTGGGCCTTACAGATCGAACCTCACCAAATGCGCGACTTGGGCCAGTTTGGTCGCAACGCCAGCGAAATTGTCAGCCTGACGATAGACAACGGCGTTAGAACGCTGCTGTTTAAAACCGATCGGGGGGAGATCAATGCCCTGGTTTACCAACCATCGACCACCGGCCCGGATTGCTGGGATTTCCAATTTAGAACTCAGGTTGACCAGCCCGTACCCGCTGAGACTCACTGCCGGGTTGAGTAATTGCCGGTAATGGTTTAGCGAGTTTAGAATCAAAAAGACGCAGGTGGCTTTGATGTTAACCTGCGTCTTTATTAACTGCTGCGATAACGGATCGGTGGGTAACCCTTCGTTCCCCCAAGGGTTAAACCAGCCGCCCGCGCCTTCTCGTCAGCAGGCCGATGATTATGGCGAATAAAGCGGAGCCGATGATCGACCAGACAATAGGGAAATCTTGGCTGCCCAACGAGATTGAGAAGAAGACCGGTAAGCCCAACAGCCGGGCGACCCACATTCCAAGCAGCGCTCCGATAAATCCCACCACCGCCGATACCAGGCAGCCGCCTAACGAATAGCCGGCGATAGCCTGGCCAATGCTGCCACAGACGGCAGCAATGATAATCAGCAAAACAAAATCCAGAATTGTCATATCAGTCCTCGTATTAATATCACATAATGGTTAAGGTCGGATAGGCAGCGGTTGGCTCGGTAGTACTATCAAAGTGTTGCCAGCCTTCACCCTGCCATTTGCTACGCAAGGCTTCGGTGCTCTCCGCGCCAGCGGCGTTTAGTGTCTGAGTTACAAGGCTCACCTGTTCAGGCGGAACATCAACAGTCACTAAAATGCCGCCACGTTTGACCCCTTCGGCATAGAGGTTCGCGTCCTCTTGCGAGATGCCCATTTTAACCAAGCTCCCAAGTATAGCTCCCCCGGCTACCGCCCCAATGCCGGCTCCGGCGGCTGTCGTACCCAGTAGGGTAACCAGCGTACTGCCGGCAATAACCGGGCCAATACCTGGGATCATCAACGAACCCACGCCGGCAATCAATCCGGCAAACAGCCCGAACGATGCTCCGCCTACCGCTCCCGTCATAACGCCTTCGGAGGCTTCCTGCTTCAACTCTTTTTCATGAGCCAACGCTTCGAACGTGTTTTCACGAGCCATCACACTGATCTGCGAATTACTTATACCCTGGTTATTAAGAGCCTCTACCCCTCGGTTCACATTGTCCAAATCTTTAAATATAGCGACCACGGTTGACATGGTATTGTTCCTTTCTACAGGACGGTAATTGAGATTTCTTGAAAAAAAATAAGACCTGATAGAGACCGTTTTACGGCATCTCCAACATAATGCTGAATACTCTATCAGGTCCGGACCTAACCGTCTCGCCCTTAGGATATCATCGTTGATGGCTTTTCTCTATACCCAATAGAATAAATTCAAAAAACCAATAGAGCTATATTTTAATAACTCGCTTGTAAATCGGTTAGGAAGAAACGAATAATTAGGTGAAACAAATGAAGGCTTATTTAACAAATTGACTGTTTTCATCCAGTCGGTTAAGATAGAGGAATAACCTATCTTGGGGAATGCCAACCCTATTCACGCACCCATCGAGGGCCTACTATGATTACCAAACAAGTCATACTAAAAAAAGATCGAGAAAAATCAGTCCTGAACAAGCACCCCTGGCTCTTTTCCGGAGCCATCAATCGGTTAGAAGGTAACCCTGAGAGCGGCGATGTGGTCGATGTTTGGAACAGCAAAGCGCGCTTCATCGCTCGCGGTATTTACAACGAAAAATCGCAAATCAGTGTCCGGCTGCTCACCTGGAATCCCAATGACCCGATTGATGAGGAGTTTTGGCGGCGGCGGGTTAGCCGGGCGGTAGCGGGCCGTTTGGCCCTTAAGCAGGATCAAAGTACGAATGCTTACCGGCTGGTCTATTCCGACGCGGATGGCGTGCCCGGATTTATTGCCGATCTATACGGCACCTGGTTGGTGGTGCAGTTTCTATCGCTGGCGGCGGAGAAGAATCGCAAATTTATCCTCAATACCTTGCTGGATTTGGTAGAACCGCAAGGCATCTACGAGCGCAGTGACAGCGACAGCCGCGAAAAGGAAGGTTTGGTGCCGGTAACCGGACCGGTCTGGGGCGAGATCCCGCCCGATTTGATTGAGATTGTGGAAAATGGTTTGACGTTTCAGGTTGATATCAAGCTGGGCCATAAAACCGGCTTTTATCTGGACCAGCGCGAAAACCGGATGAGGGCCAGTCGATATTTTGCCGGTAAAGAGGTGTTGAACGCGTTTGCCTACACCGGCGCCTTTTCTGTCTATGCCGCCCGAGCTGGAGCCACTCGCGTCATCAATATCGACTCGTCAGAGCGGGCTTTGCAGATTGCTGAAAATAATATGCTGCGTAACGGCTTCAGCGGACGCGAAGATGTTTACTCCGCCGCCGATGTATTCGATGTCTTGCGAGCATACCGGGAAGCGGGTTGGAAATTTGATGTCATCATTTTAGATCCCCCGAAGTTTGCCCACAGCAAGCGTAATGTGGAAAAAGCATCTCACGGTTATAAAGATATCAATTTGCTGGCGATGAAACTGCTCAAGCGAGGCGGTATCTTAGTGACGTTTTCTTGCTCCGGGGTGGTTAGCCCGGACCTTTTTCAAAAAATCCTGTTTGGCGCGTCGATCGACGCCGGCCGGACGGTCCAGATCATCGAACGGTTGTCGCAAGGCGCGGACCATCCTATTTTACTCACCTGTCCTGAATCTGAATATCTAAAAGGATTAGTTTGCCGGGTCTGGTAGACTAAAACCCTAGCTCCTGGCGGAGGGCCTCGAGCGCCCGTTGGGCGGCGGCTTGAGCAGCGGTCTGTTTGCTGTAGCCTTTGCCCCGGCCGTAAACTTGCTCGCCAATCATGGCTTCCACCGTAAACTCTTTGGCGTGGTCCGGCCCTTCTTCGTTAACGGTACGGTAGGTGGGGGTCAATTGGTAGTGACTCTGGGCGACCTCTTGAAGCTGGCTTTTGGCGTCTTTCTCGGAGTCAGAGTTTAAGATTTCTTCTAAACTTGGCTCGATCAGGTTATAAACAAAGTCGCGCGTGGGTTCAACACCCTTATCTAAATAAAGCGCGCCAATAAGCGCTTCAAAAGCATCGCATAGAATGGCAGCTCGCTGACGGCCGCCGCTTTCATCTTCACCGTGACCCAGATAGAGATAATCCCCCAAATCAATCAGCCCGGCAAAGTAGGCCAATCGCTCGGTTCGCACCAGCGCCGAACGGAGATTGGTCAGCCGACCTTCGGCCATCTCCGGAAAGCGATGGTAAAGATATTCGCCGATGATAAAATCTAGGATGGCATCCCCCAGAAATTCCAGGCGCTCGTTGTCTTCTAAGGGATAATCCGGGTTTTCGTTGAGGTAAGAGCGGTGAGTTAAGGCGCGTTGTAATAGGGCCTTGTTCTTAAAGGTCAGGTTTAGGCCGGTTTCAGCCACGGTAATCGGTTGCATTGCTAACTCTCTCTTGGTCCATATTTACTGAGCATCCGCCGTTGAAGGCAGGTAGTCGCCCTCAATCCATTCGTCTCCGTCGGGGCCGAACTCTTTCTTCCAAATGGGGACAATTTCCTTGAGCCGATTGATGGCGTAAGCGCAAGCCTCAAAACAGCCGTCGCCCCGATGCGGGCTGGAAACGGCCACGACCACGGCGTTCTCGCCCACTTCCAGCCGGCCGATGCGTTGCACAATGGCGATATCGACAATTTTGGGCCACTGCTGGCGCGCTTCGGCGGCCACCTGTTTTAACTTGGCCACAGCCATCTCTTCATAGGCTTCGTATTCCAGCCGCTCGACATCCTTGCCGGCGGAGACATTCCGCACCACGCCGCCAAAAACGGCCACCGCGCCGGTCTCCGGTTTGACTACCCGGGCGGCCATCTCATCCAGACTAATCGGATCGAAGGTGATGGCAAATTTGGCCGGTTCGGCCCCGCTGCCGCCACTGACCGGGGGAAATAGGGCCACCTCGTCGCCTTCGGCCAAGGGTGTGCCAAGGTCGGCAAATTCGTGATTGACCGAGATAATCGTTTTGGGTGCGGCCCCGGCCAGCTTGGGAAACTCTTGCTGCAAGCCTTCAATTAAATCGGCGATGGTGGCCTCGTCCGCTAGGGTTCGAACCAAGCTGCCGGCGCCGGTCAATTCCCGTAATCGGGCAAACAGTTTAACCGTTACTTTCATTGATTTACTCCAAGACGATGTCGCCGCTTTTGCCGCCACTTTTCTTCACCAGGCGGATGGCGTCGATTTGCATGGCCCGGTCCACGGCTTTGCACATATCGTAAATGGTCAGGCCGGCCACACTGACGGCGGTCAGCGCTTCCATCTCAACGCCGGTTTTGCCGGTGGTGCGGACGGTGGCGCTAATTTCGATGGCGGCCAGACCGTTGGGGTCATCGGCCGGTTGGGTTTCAAACTGAAGGCTAACGTGGGTCAGCATCAACGGGTGGCACATGGGCACCAACTCATGGGTGCGTTTGGCGGCCATAATCCCGGCCACCTGAGCCACGGCCAGCACGTCGCCCTTTTTAATCGCCCCGTCGCGGATGAGGGCCAACGTTTCCGGCTTCAGCCGCACGCGTCCTTTGGCCACGGCTTCCCGCTGCGTATCCGCTTTATGGCCGACATCAACCATGTGGGCGCGGCCTTGGTCATCAAAATGGGTCAGGGGCATGGTGCATTCCTTAGGTATTTGTGAGAATTATAGCAAACTTTGGGAGAGGTTGCCAAACTGATGAACAGACCCAAATTGTATTTTTGGACTGATTCCCCAAATTTGGGCCTTTGCAGTAAAATGGCCTGCTAATCGAAATTTCCATCAGGAGTGCATATCTTGTCTGAATTAATTCTGCTAAAATTGGGCGGATCGGTCATTACCGATAAAACTAAACCGTTTACAGCCCGGCTGGATGTTATCGAACGGTTAGCCCAGGAGATAAAAAACGCCTTCACCGAACGGGGCGACGATCTGGGGTTAATCATCGGGCATGGCTCAGGTTCGTTTGGGCATGAGGTGGCTGCCCGGTATCAAACCCACAAAGGGGCGATTGGGCCAGATAGCTGGCTGGGTTTTGCCGAAGTCGCCCACGCCGCCGCCGAACTCAACCATATGGTGGTCAACGCGCTGCGCCGGGTCGGCGTCCCGGCTATCCGATTCCAACCTTCAGCCAGCACCCGCACGCGAGGCGAGCAGTTGATGTACTTTGAAACTTTCCCCTTGAAGGAAGCCCTCAAGCATGGTCTGGTGCCGGTCATTTACGGCGATGTCAGCGTCGATGCGGCTCAAGGCATGAGTATCGTCTCAACGGAAGTGCTATTTGACAACCTGGCCCGTGAGTTGACCCCCAGCCGCATCGTTCTGGCTGGACAGGTCGATGGTGTGTACGAAGCCGATCCGAACGTCGATCCGGAGGCGGAAATGATTGAGGATATCGACCGGAACAATTGGGAGGAGGTTGAGTCGATGCTCGGCGGCTCGCACGGCACGGATGTGACCGGCGGAATGTTTACCAAAGTCCGCGATATGTATCGGCTAACCCTGGCTATGCCGCCCATGCAAGCCATGATTATGTCCG
>JAGRCC010000644.1 GCA_020433785.1 Anaerolineae bacterium | reverse complement strand
TGAGCGGCTCAACCTGATCGGCCTGGTCCAGAGCGACACCTTTCAGACCGGTCGAAAACACCATCTGGCGCAGTTGGCCTTCCAGCCCGCCGCCGACAGTATCCTCGCCCAGGCCGGAGTCGATCAGCGCTTTGCGCAGCGGCGAGGCCGGCGTGCTGACCAGCATGTACGATAAAATGGATAGGCTGAGGGTTAGGGTTGTATCGAGGGTTTCAGGCATCAGCCAGTTGACCGTAATGTACGCTTTCTTGGGCGATTCGTCATCGCCGGTGTCGTAGGGGATCGTGACATGCTTGGGTTCGTCGAACGGCTTCTGTAACGCCACCGCCGAGTTGACGTCCATGGCGTCGAAATCTTTGAGATAATCCTGAAGGAGATCGAACCGCTTGTCCGGGTCGTCGTCGCCATAAAAGAAGATGCGGGCGTTGGAGGGGTGGTAGAAGGTGTCATGGAACGTCTTGAACTGCTGGTAGGTCAGGTCGGGAATATGCTCCGGGTCGCCGCCGGAATCGACACCGTAGGTATTGTCGGGAAAGACCATCTCCTGGCTGTAGCGGCCCAGTACCCCTTCGGGCGAGGAGTAAGCACCCTTCATTTCATTAAAGACGACACCCTTGTAGACCATCGGCTCGGCCGGGTCTTCCAACTCATAGTGCCAGCCTTCCTGCTGAAGGGTTTCGGGCGTGATGCTGGGATAAAATACGGCGTCGAGATAGACATCGACCAAATTGTAGAAATCCTGGTCGTTGGTACTGGCCACCGGGTAACAGGTTTTGTCGGGAAAGGTGAAGGCGTTGAGGAACGTCTTCAGCGAGCCTTTGATCAACTCCACAAACGGCTCTTTGACCGGATACTTGCGCGAGCCGCATAGAACCGCGTGCTCCATAATATGAGCCACTCCGGTCGAGTCGGTCGGCGGCGTGCGGAAGGTGATGCCGAAGACTTTGTTCTCGTCATCATTTTCCAGCGAAAGCAGCTCCGCGCCGGTCTCTTTATGGCGGTAGAGCTTGGCTTTAGTGTTGAGTTCAGCGACGTCTTCGTCTTTTATCAGTTCAAAATGTTGTTTGGCTGTCATGGATTCCCTCTAATGTTTGATTGAGAAATGTAAGCGTTGAGCTATCAGCCTTCAGCTATCAGCGTTGTCATTAAAGATAACGCTTGAGCTATCATTCCGGCTTTGTTGCTTGAAATTTGGTCAAGATACAAAAAGCTGATAGCTAACGGCTAAGGGCTGAACGCTTACTGAGAAATTATGGTTGAAGAGAGAGGGTGTGTCAAGCCAGGATTTCGGCAAATGCCCGCACCGGCATCGCCGCGACCTTCTTGCCCTTGATCGGCACGGCAAAAAAACGAAACTCATGCCCGTGAAGCTGATCCAGCCCGGTCAAGTTTTCGACGATGAGGACATCGCGCTGGAGAAACTGCGAATGGGCCGGGCGGCTTAAATAGCGCGAGTTGTCGATGTTAACCGTATCGACCCCAACCAGTTTGACCCCGGCCTGAAGCAGCGTCTCGATCAGCACAGGTGAAATAAACGGATACGCCTGGTAGGCTTCCGTGCCCCAGTACTGATCCCAGCCGAAATTGAACAGCAGCGCCTTGCCCGCCAGATTGAGGTTAAACGGTAGCACCTCCGGCCCCACCGCCTCGAACGGCCCGCTGCCCCGCACATCGACGACCAGGCCGGGCAATATCACTTCCTCTAGTTTAATCTGGCTGATGTCCCGCCCGTCACGGTAGCGATGGTAGGGTGAGTCGAGATAGGTGCCGACCGAGGTCTGAAATCGCATCTCGGTAATCTCGAACTCGGCCAGCCCCTCAAATTTCGGTCGCGATTGCTCGTGCGTCATAAACGGATAGATGTGAGCAGTGTACTGTGTAAACGAGCCGTCCTCGTTTTTGAGCTTGAAGCCGGGCATGCCGTCTTCAAAGGTGTGGCTGAGGTCGATGAATTGGGTGGGCATTGGCTATCCTTTGAAACTAAAGAGATGGAGCATCAAAGCTTGCTTTGATCTGGACAAAGCAAGCTTTGTCGCTCCGGTAAATTTTCATCTCGTTGTCGTTCTGTTGGAGTCGGGCGGACTCATCTATGTGAGTTCGTAGTGACAAATAGGGTGTGCGATGACGTACGTCCCACGTCCTACGTTCCACGGGCCAGTTTTTTCTGTAATCGCGCGCGGCGATGTTTCAAATCACCCAGCCACTCTTGGCGTTCGTGGCGGGAGGCGGTGGGCTGGTTGAGCAGATCGAGCGCGATCTCCGTCCAGTCGAGCGCCTGGCGGTAGTCGCGCTGCTTGTGTTCGTAAAATTTAGCCAACTCGACGTGGGCGTAAATCTGGCGACCTTCCGCCGCCAACTCCCAAACCTCGACGGCAGCGACCATATTATCGGCCCGTTTGTGGATGAATGAGAGCCGCTGTTGGGTGAGCCAGTAATGCTCCTCCGGCAGGTCGTTGCGGTCCATACCGTGATTGAACAGCGTTACCGCCTGCTCGATTTGGCCGAGCGCCTCAAAGAGCTTGCCGACCGCGACCAGGTCCAGGGCGTGCTCAACCGCTGTGAGGGGATCGGCCAGGAGTTGGGCCATGTGGTTGAGCAGCGCGGCCATCGCCACAATGTCCATCGCGTTGTGGTAAAAGATGCCGGCTATGGGGCGGGCGTCGCCGCCGCGTAGATAATCGAAATAGATCTGGGGAATCAACCAGCCCGGTACATCTTCTCCGGCGCGCTCGAAGCCCAGAATTTCAATCTCTAAATTACCCAAACTGCGATCCGGCAGCCGGTCGCGCCACAGCCGGCGGGCCAGCGTTAGCAGATCGAGATGGGCCAGCTCCGGCAGCGGCGACTCCTGCCCGTGGAGGGTGTAGCGGGTGTTGAGCAGCGGCGCGTCGAACGACTTGCCGTTGAAGGTGACCAGCGCCCGACACGGCTCCAAGAATTCGGCCAGCGCGTGAAGCTGGGCCCGTTCTTCGGTGGGGTCGCGCATAAAAAATTGGGTCAGGTGGAAGGTGTCGCCGTCAAAGCGACCCGCGCCGATGAGAAAAGCATACGTGCCGGTGCCGCCGGCCAAGCCCGAGGTTTCGGTATCGAGAAAAGCGAACTGCTCCAGATCGCACCCGGCCAGGCGCGTGTCGGCCCAATCGGCGATACAGCCAAGGGGGGCCTCCAGGCACAAGCCGGCCTGCCCGTGCCGATAGCTGGCGGTGTAGGCCGTTTCGGATAGAAAGGCTGGACCGTGCGGCGTCGACCGCAGATGGCCGGCCACTACCTCTTCGATTGGATGGGCCTCGGGCAAATGTTTCGGTGACGATGGTAGATTTCGCGCACCAACCTGCACGCCGAGGGCTTTGAGTTTGTCGGACAGTGACGGCATGGTTAGAGATTGGAGACTGGAGATGGGGAGATTGGAGATGAGGAGATTAGAGACTGGGAGATTGGGAAGAGAAAGGTCTCCGGTGAATATGAATAGGGCCAATAGAACGGTGTTATTCTAGCACAAACGTTTGGGACGACAAGTAAGGCTTAAAGCTACACCGCTCTGGGTTCTTTGGCCTTGATCGCGGCTGGTTGCGTCCTTGACAACCAGCCGCAGCACTATCATTTAGATCGTTGCTGGTTCCATAATGATATGTTTTCTATTGACCAAGTTCTAAACCGTGATGGGCATTTGGATTGGAGTTTTGGCCCCGCCTTGGCGGAGAACGAACAAGGCCCAGCCCGTTCTGATAATGGCCCAACTGAGGGCAACCAGGCCACTCCCCACCAGCATATAGCCCAGATCAGGAATACCCAACAGCAAGGCAGGTAAGGGCGCAAAAATCCGGGGTAAACCTACCAGGATGAGGCAAGCCCACAGCAGGTTCAAAACAAGCGGGAGAGCGATCTGCCAGCCTCGGCTCAGCCAGCCGGTTGGCCGGTGTTGGGGTTGGTTTCGCCAACGCCGGAATAAGACCATCGACCGGATCATGCCCAGGATTTGGATGACAACCAGGCCAACCACAATACCATGCACAATGAGCGAGTCGTAGACGTGCTCAACTATCGGCTGCTGCCCAACGAGTAAATTGACGATGTTGGGAGCGATTGTCTGGAAGCGGGCCGTAGCCGGAATGTTGTTGGCGTTAGAGAGCACCACCACGCCCCAACCCGTTTCGGGAACCAGGACCATGAAGGAGTGGAAGCTGAAGGTGTCGCCATCGTGCCAGAGCGTTGGCAAGCCATTGAGCGGCCCCACCTCCCAACCCATGCCATAAAAGGTTTCGCTGTCGTCTTGTTGAGCCGCCGGGCGGTGTA
>JAGRCC010000643.1 GCA_020433785.1 Anaerolineae bacterium | reverse complement strand
ATTAGGTAATTCCACCTAGACGCTGAGCCGTAGTTCCGCCGTCGAGAAAGTGACGCGGCTGCGGTACACTGAAAGCGTAACAATCAATCAAGAAGGAGTAGCTGCTGATATGACCGGGCCAGCCGGAGTTGATCCCACCATAGAAAAAAGCCGCGTCGCCGTATTAGGCACCCTGGCCGAGTTTCACCGCGAGCCGATCCCCTTTGATCTGGCCGCGCTGGTGCGGTTGGTCGATGACCTGGACCCGGACTTTCTGTGCCTGGAGATGACGCCGCAGCAGTGGCAGCAGCAAGATTTCAGCGATCTGCCGCCGGAATTTGGCGAGGCGCTGCTGCCGCTGGCTTACCAGACCGATATGGTGGTCGTGCCCATCGCCGAGGCCGATCCGCCGGCCGAACCGGCAGCGGTAGGCTGGCGGGGCCGGATCATCGAAGGGCTGCGCTGGGGACTGGCGCAGATTGTGCGCAGCGCCCCCACCGCGGCGGCGATGAACCAGGGTTGGCGGCATGACTGGGCTAACACGCTGTACACCTCCATCGCCCGGTTAGCCGGCGGCGATGTAGAACAGCAGTGGCACAGCCACCAGCAGCACATGATCGAGCAGGTGGTCAACCTATGCCACCGTGATCTGGGCCGGCGAACCCTGGTGGTGGTCAACGTGCGTCACTGCCATCACCTGCGCCCGGCTTTAAGCCGCTACTCTGATATTGAGGTTGTTCCGTTTTCTGAACTGTAAGGGATAGCCCAAAAATGGGACGAACCCGCTTAGCGAAAAAGAAAGGAATTACCAATGGCTCACACGCATTCAATGAAACAACCCGGCGACCATCACCCGGACGCCGCCCACCAAAATCATCAAACTGATGCGCACGCCGATCAACCGGCGTCCGCGGCGCACGACAACCACAGCCGCCACGATGCTCACGCCGGCCATGGCGGCCACGGCGTCGATCACACCGGTCACGAACTCATGTTTCGCAACCGCTTCTGGGTTAGCCTGGCGCTGTCCATCCCGGTGCTGCTCTACAGCGAGATGCTCCAGATGTGGCTGGGCTTCTCGATGCCGGTCTTCCCTGGCAGCCAGTGGCTTGGCCCGCTATTTGCGATTATTGTCTTTGCTTACGGCGGCGTGCCGTTTTTGCAGATGGCCCTGCCTGAGATCAAAAATCGCCAACCGGGGATGATGACTCTTATTTCGTTGGCGATTACGGTGGCTTTTGTCTACAGCATCGCCACTCTCTTTGTTCCGCTGGGCGACAGCTTCTTTTGGGAGTTGGTCACTTTAATCGATGTAATGCTGTTGGGCCACTGGCTGGAGATGCGCAGTGTGCGGCAGGCCTCCGGCGCGCTCAACGAACTGGCCAAACTGATGCCCGACACCGCCGAGCGCCTCAACGAAGACGGCAGTACCGAGGAAGTTAACATCAGCGAACTGAAAAGTGATGATAAGGTGCTGGTCCGGCCCGGCGCGTCCGTGCCCGCCGACGGCGAGATCATCGAAGGCCAGTCGGACGTGATCGAGGCCATGATCACCGGCGAGTCGAAACCGGTTAAAAAGCAGCCGGGCGACCAGGTCATCGGCGGTACGGTTAACGGTGACGGCAGCCTGCGGGTGCGGGTGACCGCTACCGGCGACGAAACGGCTCTGGCCGGCATTATGCGGCTGGTGGATCAAGCGCAGCAGAGTAAGTCACGCACTCAGCTTTTGGCCGACAAGGCTGCGGCCTGGCTCTTTTACCTGGCCATTGGCGTGGCGGTGCTAACGACTATCGGCTGGACGGTGGCCATAGGGTTTAATATCGAGGTCTTAAAACGGGTTGTCACTGTGTTGGTCATCGCTTGTCCGCACGCCCTTGGGCTGGCGATTCCGCTAGTGGTCGCGATCTCTACCTCCCTCTCGGCTCGCAACGGTATTTTGGTTCGCGATCGGCTGGCGTTAGAGTCGGCCCGCAATCTGAACACCATCATCTTTGATAAGACCGGTACACTAACCAAAGGTCAGCAAGGTGTGGTTGGCATCGAAGTGGTCGATGACTGGGATCAAGATAAAGCCCTGGCTCTGACCGCCGCCATCGAGGGCGACTCGGAGCACATGATCGCCAAAGGCATCCGTCAGGCGGCCAAAGAAAAGGATCTGTCACTACCCAAGGTGACCGGTTTTGAGGCCATCAAAGGGCATGGCGTGCAGGCCGAACACAATGGCCAAACCGTCCACGTGGGCGGGCCGAACCTGCTGAAAAAATTAAATATCGAATTGTCTGATCGTCTGGCCCAATTTGCCGAACAAGCCGGCCAGAAAGGCCAGGCTGTCGTCTACTTAATCGAAACGGGGCAGCCGGTGGCCGCGCTGGCTCTGGCCGATGTCATCCGACCCGAAAGCAAGCAGGCTATCGAGCGGCTGCACGCCTTGGGCATCGAGGTCGCTATGTTAACCGGCGACAGCCAGGCCGTCGCTCAAGCCGTAGCCGACGAGTTGGGCATCGACACCTACTTTGCCGAGGTGCTGCCGGAAGACAAGGACAAAAAAGTGGCCGAGCTGCAAGGGCAAGGCAAAATCGTGGCGATGGTCGGCGATGGGGTAAATGACGCCCCGGCCCTGACCCGAGCCGATATCGGCATTGCCATTGGCGGCGGCACGGATGTGGCCATCGAGTCGGCGGGCATCATCCTGGTGCAGAGCAACCCGCTGGACGTGGTCAAAATTATCGAACTGAGCCGGGCCAGCTATCGCAAGATGATCGAGAATCTGCTTTGGGCCACCGGCTACAACCTGGTAGCGCTGCCGCTGGCCGCCGGAGTGCTGGCTCCCGTCGGTATCCTGCTGTCGCCGGCAGTGGGGGCGCTGTTTATGTCGCTCAGCACGGTGATTGTGGCCCTCAATGCTCAACTGCTGCGGCGGCTGCGCTTTAGCGGTTGAAGTCTGAGTTGAATGAAAAAAACAGGCGTTACACCGTAGATTTACTGTAACGCCTGTTTTTATTTTGGGAAACGAGTCGATGATGAAAATGTAATGGAGCGACAAAGCTGGCTTTGTCAAACTCCATCAAAGCAGCCCTTTAATACTCCAAACCTTTAGTCGCGCTTACCAGCTTATATCATTTGTCGGCGTTAAGCCGCCGGTTCAACCCCACCGTTGCTGATGGACGCAGGGTGGAGCAGGGCCGCATTCTCTTACCCGATTCAGTGGCGGTGAGGTCAAAATTAGCCTACTCTGGTAGCAAAAGGTAACTCGGATGGGTGAGGTGTCCTTTTACGGCATAAACTATAATAATGAAAAGAGCATATGAACCAAAAAAGTTAAACCTTTCATAAAATTAGAGTACGAGGAGGTAGCAGGGTGGAACAGAGTCAGATTATGATCCAAAACAGTCGAGTAGCGCAAGGTCAGCATGAACCACGCTACGACGTCAGCATGAAACAGGATAATCGTCACCAAGGGAGCTACTTGAAATTCTTGGCTATGATTGGCACGTCAATGATCGTAATGTTCTTTTTAATGTATCTGAACTCCTATCAGATCCTTGACCATGCCTGGTTTAGCGAAACAAGACTGTTTATGACCATGATAATGGGCTCCGCTATGATATTTATCATGTTATTTTTCATGCTGGGCATGTATAAGAATAGTATGGTGAATACAGCCCTTTTTGTGGGAGCCGGCTTGATGCTGATCCTCGCTCTGTGGCTGGTGCGCAGTCAGGTAACCGTCACCGGAGTGGATTATATGGAAGGGATGATCCCTCATCACTCGATTGCCATCTTGACCAGTGAGCACGCCCAAATCAAGGACCCTCGAGTACGCGAACTCGCCGATGGGATCATCGAGGCCCAACGCAAAGAGATCAAGGAGATGGAATGGCTGATTCAGGATATTAAAGCCAACGGCGTGGCTCAGACCAAAGCCGAAGCCGAGGCCAGGCCAGTGCCGGACTTTTCAGCAACCCCGGAGTGATTCTTCAATATAGGGCGATTTTTCAACCAATAAGCCCTCCAATAAGTTAAAAGATTAAGTTCATCAAAAAACAGGCGTTACAGCGTAGATGTTCTGTAACGCCTGTTTTTTTGTGCCATTAGCTAATTCTATGACTTGGGATTAAAATGCCAAGTCTATTTTTGCCTCTGCCGGATAGTAAACATCTATGACTGAACAACTCACCACACCGATGCCGGAGTCATCGAGCCGGAAATTGGGCTTGGAGATGACCGTGGCAGCGCTGGCGCGACTCCTGCTCAACACGTCCCGCCGGTTTGCCTACCCATTCGCCCCGGCGCTCGCCCGAGGGTTAGGTGTGCCGTTGGTATCGATCACCTCTCTAATTGCCCTGAACCAACTCACCGGCGTGCTTAGCCCGCTGTTCGGACCGGTCAGTGATCGTTGGGGCTACCGGACGATGATGCTGTTGGGCTTAGGTCTAATGTCGATCGGTATGCTGACCGGAGGATTTGTGCCGTTTTACCTGACGATTTTGATCGCCTTGTTTCTGGCCGGTCTGGGTAAGAACATCTTCGATCCGGCGCTGCAAGCTTACATCGGCGAGCGGGTGCCTTACGAACGGCGGGGGACGGTGGTCGGCCTGATTGAGATGAGTTGGGCTGGCGCGACACTGGTGGGCATTCCGATGGTTGGACTGCTCATTGAGCACTTCAGCTGGCGCGCGCCCTTTTTGGTCATGGGCGGCTTAGGGCTGGTCAGTATAGCGATGCTGGGGGCGCTCTTCTCTGGTGGGACTCGCCGCAGCGAACAGGGGGCCGGGGCAATCACCTTTGGCCAGGCCTGGCGGCAGTTGTCGTGTAGTTCGGCGGCGGTGGGTATGCTAGCTTTCGCCTTTTTAACCAGTCTGGCCAATGACAACCTGTTTGTCGTGTATGGCGCCTGGCTGGAGGACAGCTTTGCGTTGGGTGTGGCCGCTCTAGGGACGGCGACAACGGTCATCGGCGTGGCTGAGCTGTCAGGCGAGGTCTTGACCGCCTCTCTGGCCGATCGAGTGGGTTTGCGGCGGGGGGTAACGGTGGGGCTCTTTCTATCGGCGTTAGGGTATCTATTGCTGCCGATCATCGCTCAAAGCCTACCCCTGGCATTAGCCGGCCTATTTCTGGTCTTTGTTATATTTGAGTTCACTTTTGTCACGGCTATTTCGCTGGTAACCGAGGTTTTACCGGAAGCCCGGGCGACGATGATGGCCTCTTACATCGCTGTGGCCGGCGTCGGGCGGGTGGTGGGGGCGTTGATCGGCGGGCCATTGTGGGTGTGGGGCGGCCTAACAGCGATCGGCGTAGTTTCCGCGGCGATTGTATTGATCGCTTTCGTCGTTTTTTGGCGGAGCGTCCGCCTTTAGTCAATTTCAGATTATAAAGGTGACAGTCACTTATTTTCGGTAAATCAGCATTTAAAAAAGTTCAGACAGGTCGATTTAGGGTGCTCAAGTGATTGTCACCTGGCTCCCCGAGTCAGATAAACCGTGCCCTGATTTGCCAGAAAATATTCACCTCGTTAAAATCACCTTTTATACTAAAGCGATGAACATTGTCTTTGTAGGTCCGTTTGGCTTGCAGCCCAAAGGCACGATGAGTGTCCGGGCACTGCCGCTGGCGCGAGCGCTGGTCAAGCGCGGTCATCGCGTCACCGTGCTGATCCCGCCGTGGGACGATCCTGACCGGGCCGGACAGTGTTGGGAAGACAGCGGGGTTGAAGTCATCAATGTCGCTCTGCCATCCGGTCTTCCATTGAACTTTGAAATTCGATTGACCCTGACCCTGGTCAGATATGCCGTGGCCCTCAATCCTGACGTAATCCATTTTTTCAAACCAAAGGCTTACGCCGGGCTGAGCCACTGGCTGTGCCGGCGGCTGCGTCGCTGGGGTCAACTTTCGGCCCGGCTGGTGCTCGACAGCGATGATTGGGAGCAGGCCTGGAACGACAAGCTGCCGTACGCCGGCTGGCAAAAGCAGCTGTTCACCCGGCAGGAGGAGTGGGGACTGCGCCATGCCGATGCGGTGACGGTCGCCAGCCGTGAGTTAGAAAAATTAGTGGGACAGCGCCGATCCGGCCGTATCTTTTACGTACCGAACGGCATCATATTAGAAGGAAGGTTTAACAACTTAAGCGCCGCTTTGACGCCGCAGGCCGTGCGCGCTAAATGGCAGTTGGGCCAATCGCCCACCGTTTTGCTCTACTCCCGCTTTCTGGAGTTTCGATTAGAGCGCATTGTCAACTTAGTTCGACAAGTGGCCGGGTCGATGCCGGAAGCGCGCTGGCTTATCGTGGGGCAGGGGCTTAATGGCGAGGATGACCGGCTGCGACAGCAATTGATTCAGGCTAGCCTGGCCGAATACGTCCGCTTTACCGGCTGGCTGCCGGTCAAGCACCTGGCGACTCACTTTCAGGCGGCTAATGTCGCGGTTTTTCCCTACGATGATACGGTCATCAACCGCACCAAATGCTCGGTCAAATTGATCGATCTGCTGCTGGCCGGACTGCCGGTGGTGGCCGATGCCGTGGGGCAGAACCATGAGTACATTCAAGCCGGCGTGTCGGGCATACTGGTTCCGGCCGAAGATGACGCGGCGTTCGCTGCCGCCGTGGTCGATTTGTTAGGCGACCCGGCCCAACAGCGTCGGCTAGGACAAGCTGCTGCGGCGCACATGCGGCAAAATTATGACTGGTCTGATCTGGCGTCCATCGTGGAGCAGGCCTATCAAGCGTAAAGGTTAAAGTAACAATGGTACCGTTAACTCCAGAGCAACGAGACTATAACGAAATAACAATTCAACAGCTGCTGGCCAATCGAGCCCAGCTTGAAGCCGCCTTAGAAACAGAGACCGATCAACGCGCGGCCCGCAGCATCGAGAAACAGATGGATGCCATCGATGCCCATGTCGGTCGCCTCCGCGACGAACTGCGGGGCAACGTGATTGTCGATGAAAAGGTGGCTGAAGATTATTTTAAGCAGGCCGTTAAAGCGCTGGCTAAAGAGAAATTTTACCTGGCCAATCGCTATATTCAGCGCCTGGAAACGATTGAACCGTTTCATCCGGCCTTGAACCGTTTGAAAGAGGAAGCCGAGTCCAAGCGCGTCAGCCGCCGTACCAAATCGATCGCGCAAGGTACAGCCACCAGCTATCCCGGCCTTGATACCTTATCGGCTCTAGTGCCGGCTAACGCCGACGTTCCGGCCAGTTTAGGAGCTCCGGCCAATTTTTACTACGCCGCCGAGGAAGAGTCGCCGGGCGGATTTACCCAATTCTTCCAATTTCATTACATCGTAAGCTGTTTAGTAGTGGTCTTGCTGGCGTGCGTCATGTTCGGCACAGGCGGAGTCACCGTGCTGCGCTGGCTGATTGAAGGGTAACCTGTTTGTCGTAGTCGCTTTAGCGGCGCTACCCAAACGAACGACTGAAGCCGTTACTGCGAACCAAAGGCGTTCCCTAGCCGCCCTACCAGGCTAAAAACTGGTCACTTTACCTATAGATCTTCTCCCCAGATGTCGGGCGCATCCGGGGAGTTTTTGCTTTAAACTGGGGGCAAAAAGGAGCGCCCATGTCCCACCAAGAATTCCCCTTTTTGTCGTTGTTGCTCATTACCAGTCTGGCGGCTTCGGTTCCCCTGTTGGCCTCGCGGCTGAAACGATTGCAGCTGCCCATCGTCGTCGGCGAGATCATCGCCGGGATGATCGTCGGCCGCAGCGGCCTAAACCTGATCGAACCCAGCCAGGCCCTGGAATTTTTAACCATCTTCGGCTTTACCTACTTGATGTTCATCTCCGGCCTGGAGGTCGATTTTTCGATCATCACCAACGGCGTTGATAGGCTGTCGAGTAAAAAACGGCTGGCCAATCCGCTCAACTTGAGCCTGGTGGTCTTCCTGGCCACGGTCGGCCTGGCCTTCTTGGCCGCCGAAGGGCTGCTGCAATTCGGCCTGGTTCAAGAACCGTTCATCATTGCCCTCATTTTAAGCACCACCTCGCTGGGCATCGTGGTTCCTGTCCTCAAAGAGCGCAAGTTAATGGGGTCTCGCTTCGGCCAAACGCTGTTGATATCGGCCCTAGTAGCTGACTTCGGCACGCTGATCCTCATCACCGTTGACATCGTCATTATGAGCCGGGGCTTAACGCCGGAAGTCCTGCTGGTGTTTTTGCTGTTGGCGGCTTTTGCCGTGGTCGTTCGCGTCGGACGAGTCGTGGCCAAATTTCCCGGTTTGCCCCGGCTGATCGAGGAGTTATCGCACGCCACGGCCCAAATTCAGGTGCGCGGGGCAATGGCCCTGATGGTGGCCTTTATCGCCCTCTCGCAATGGCTGGGCATCGAGGTCATTTTGGGCGCTTTCCTGGCCGGAGCGGTAATTTCGCTGCTGGCCCAACGGGAAAGCTCGCAGCTGCGGATGAAGATGGATGCCATCGGCTTCGGCTTTTTCATCCCCATCTTTTTTATCATGGTCGGCGTTCAGTTTGACCTGCCGTCGCTCCTGACGTCATCCGAGGCCATGCTGTTGGTGCCGCTGTTGTTGGCGATTGCCTATGTCGTCAAATTTGTCGCGGCTCTATTTTATCGTACCCAGTTTTCGTGGCGACAGACGCTGGCGGCGGGTGGCTTGCTCTCCGCCCGGCTGTCATTGATTATCGCGGCGGCAGCGATTGCCTTGGAGATGGGCGTCATCAATCAAGCCATCGATTCTGCTATTATTCTGGTGGCAATTGTCACCTGCACCATCTCGCCTCTCATCTTTAATCGCATTTTGCCGCCGGCGGAAGTGGAAACTCGCCGGGGCGTTATCATCGTGGGTTTGGGCGAAATGGCGACGCTGCTGGCCGAACGGCTGCTCAAGGTCGGCGAACCCGTCACCGTGGTTGGGTTCGATCGAGGGCGAAAGCGGCCCACTCGCCGCCAAGATTTGCCGGTCGTAGCGGGCGACCCCACCAAGTCGAATGTTTTGGCTAAAGTGGGTGCGGCCTCGGCCCGGGCGCTCGTGGCAATGAGTACCTACGATGACCTCAATTTGGCGGTCTGCCGACTGGCCAAAAAAACGTTTGATATCCCGCACTTGGTGGCTCAAGCCAGCGACCCCCACTTTGCGGGTCAACTGGCGGCGATGGGGGTGCGAGTGGTTCAGCCGCAGTTGGCTACCGTGCTGGCCTTGCAAGGCGCACTCAACTTCCCGGCTGCCTTTGATCTGCTGGCCGATCAAGAAGACGGCGTCGAAATCCGCGAGGTCGAGCTCAACAGCCCGCGCTGGAACGGCCAGCTATTGCGCCGGGTGCTGCTGCCCGGCGATGCCCTGGTTATGGGCCTGCGTCGCAGCGGCGAGGTATTGGTCCCCCACGGTGACACGCGCTTGAAACAGGGCGATTTGCTGATGTTGATCGGCCATGAGGAGTCGCTGCAACAGGCCATCAGCCAGCTTGATCCGCTGGGTGAGCTGGAGCGGATAGCCCATCGAACCCACCTCAATTGAGGTAGGCCAATAAGCCCTCAGACCATCGCCGGCCGACCACCGACTGCGGAAAGACGGACGCCTTTGCGGACTTTCGGCGGTCATCGGGCAATGGTCGGCAGTCCGGCGCATCGAAACGATGCCCGTTAAAAAGCGCTCATTTTCCCTAACGTCTATTTGACACGTCCCGTAAATTTGCGTAATGTGTGTATACCCCTATTTGCCGGCTATCAACGGAAGCGCACCATGAGCCAATCCGACGCCAATCGCGGTGACATTTTAATTGTTGATGATACGCTGCCCAACCTGCGTTATCTGCAAGCGCTGCTTACCACGCGCGGCTACGACGTGCGTGGAGTCCCCAGTGGCCACACGGCCCTAATGGTCGCTCGCAACGCTCCACCCGATTTGATTCTGCTTGACATCAAAATGCCCGACATGGACGGCTACGATGTTTGCCGCCAACTCAAGGCGGACCCCCAAACGTGTGATATCCCCATCATTTTCATCAGTGCCATGGACGCGGTGCTGGATAAAGTGAAAGCCTTTGAAGTCGGCGGCGTCGATTATATCACTAAGCCGTTTCAAATTGATGAGATCATCGCCCGTATTCAAAATCATCTGACCATCCGGATTTTGCAGCGGCAGCTTCAGCAGGCCAATGATGAACTTTCACTGACCAATGTCGAACTGCGGCAGGCCAATCAGTCGCTGCAAGCCAGTAACGAGGAACTCGATGCCTTTGCCCGGACGATGGCCTATGATTTAAAGAATCCGTTCGCGGCGATCATCGGCTACGCTGAACTGCTGGGCGAAACCTTTCACGACGATCCCACACCCCCGATGGAACGTTTGGAGCTAATCGAGCAGATTATGCGCAGCGGCCGTCAGGGGCTGCGTATTGTGGATGCACTGCTGATGTTGGCCCGGGTCCGTCGCGATGCGGTTGAAACCTGTCCGATCGATATGGCCGTTATTTTTCACGATGTCCGGCGGCGGTTGGATGCTATGCTTCGCCAATACCAGGCCGAACTCGTTCTGCCGGATGAGTGGCCGCTGGCGGTCGGACACGCGCCCTGGATCGAAGAGGTCTGGCTTAATTATGTCAGTAACGGCATCAAATACGGCGGCCAGCCTCCTCGCGTGGAGGTTGGCGCTACGCCGCTGGCTGATGGCGCCATCCGCTTCTGGGCGGGCGACAACGGCCCCGGCGTCGCCGTAGAAGCTCAGGACACCCTCTTTACGCACTTTACCCGATTAGAGAATGTAGGACAGGGTCAAGGGTTGGGGCTGGCCATCGTACGGCGCATTGTCGAAAAGTTGGGCGGCGAGGTTGGCGTGGAAAGTAAGACCGGGCAGGGCAGTCTCTTTTATTTTACCCTGCCCGCTTTTAGTCTGGATGGCTAACGTTACCGGTAGCGCGGCGCCGGCGCCAATGGTAAGGTCGAAATGACCGGTACAGTGCCGGTATCGCCCGTGACAGTCACCAGCGCCGCCGAGACCCATCCGTTTGAACCGGCTTTACCACCGACGGTAGGAATAGCCAGCCAGGCCCCGTCGTCGTTGCGGCCGACCACAGACGCCATTTGCTGGGCGGGCAACCGAGTTAGCAAGGTGTAGCCAACGCCGGGACCTGACCGTACATTGATCGGATTGTGGGCGGTTAAGACCGGCGCTTGGATCGGTCCGGCCACCTCGGTGGTGAAAACCAAGGTCGAGGTCGGTTGCTCAAACGGCGAAGCGGCGGCCTGAGGGTGGTTTCGATAGCTAGCGGGCGGTATGTCTCTGCCGGTGGCTGGCTGGCCCTCGAGCAGGTTGGCCGGAGGCGTAAACGACTGGGCAGGGCGGCCGGTTGCGGCCTGGGGCACGGCTGGCTGTTGCTCAAACAAGGAAAAAGAAAGGAGTGGGACCAGCCCACTCCCTAAAATTGCGCCCATGACCAGATAAAGGATGATTGTCCGTCGGCGCGCGATCATTTTTCAGACCAACCGATTAACTTTAAGCCCGTTACGAACAGCAGATGGCCCAGCTTATGAGAAGTAGTTGAGGAGTCGGATTGAGCTGGGGTTGAGCTGTTCAACGCCTCGTCGATCTGTCGGCGCTGCTCTGCGCGGCGGATGTTGTCTCTTTGATATTCTTTGGCAAGTTCTTCTAAGTGTAACATCGTAATCTCCTAAAAATAAGCGGCAAGCAGTCAATTATTGATCAAGTCAACGCCGGATAGGTCGCTGATTTTCTTGATTGACGTAACCTGCTGCTGATACTGTTTAAATCATCATAATTGTTAATAGAGATAGGGCTGTGAAATTCAGTCACATACGCTTCGATAAACCCCGTTCTATTGCTGCGGCAAACTGACACGCGGTGGTGTCCATCGAGCACGAAGTAGATGTTGCTGACCTTGTAGACTTCGATAGGTGACAAGCCCACCCCATAAAATAAACGGTTGACACTCTCCCAGCGGGTTTCAGCCACACTATCTCGGGGGTAGAAATCACGCGAAAAGTCATGGGTTCGGCCGACGCTGCCGACAATCTGATCGAGTTCGATATATTGGAGACCTCTTTCTATTCTGGTAGAAAGCCTCACTGTATTTTGCACATCCTGAAAGGACAGCAGATCATTGGGCCGGCGTTTCAACACATTTATCCATTTCACCCATGTGCCTTTGACTTGGGCTTGGCCGAAGCTGGACCGGTTTATTTTTGAATAATCATATAGTTGGACCATTTTGATCTCCGTTAGGATGACTGTGAATTCAGTCGCTTACAATCGGCTCGGTCTGGTTGGGCAAATCCGGGCCAACTTGGGGATATTAACCCCCTCTCAACACACATAATTTATTGATTTCCCCAACGATATCATTCGACTGCGAATAATGTGCGAAAATTATGCGGAAATTTTGGGTCGCTGAAAGTTGCCCCATTTTCACGATTTCTTCGCATTGTTTTCGCAGCCAACCGTTATCCTGCCAGTACTGTTTATAAAAACCAGATGACTGCCACCTTATGGTTGTGTAGTAAAAGGAAACGGCAAATGGTATACAGAATTCCAGCATCAATCCAATCGATTCCCGTAACGAAAATTGATAAAAACTTTGCGGCCCGGCTGGCTTATTTTGGCCGGTCACCCTATGTGGAGATCATTCGCGAAGCTGAGCTAATGCGCTTACGAACTAACGTTACTTTTCCCCACTACATCTTTAATGTGGTGCCCACGGCTCATTTCTCTTCGCCTGAAAGTGCTCATGCTTATATCAACAACGTCATCGAGGATACCCGATCGCGTAACGCTGCCGTCTTTTGGTCGGTTGGCCCGACGACATCTCCGCTGGATTTGGGGTATTATTTGGAAGCTCACGGTTTTGAGCCTGTCATGCGCTGCACCGGCATGACTATCGATGTGGAGCTGCTGCGGGAAGAAGCGCCGGTTCCATCCGGGTTTACGGTGGAACGGGTGATGAACAACAGCCGCCTCCGGCAATTTGTCGACGTGCTGGCCGAAAATTCACAGATGACGCGCGCCGCCGCCGAAGCGCTGTACAAGATTGAACTCAGTCTCGGCTTTGACGACTTTTTCCCTCGCCAGCGCTATCTGGGTTTATGGCACGGCCAACCGGTGGCGACCACCACGCTCTTTTCCGGGGGCGGAGTCGTGGGCATTTATCACGTGGCGACAGCATCACAAGCACGCGGTTACGGCATCGCCTCGGCTATGTCGCTGTCGGCATTGCAAGATGCTCGCCGCTGGGGGCATCACCATGTCACCTTGATTGCCACGCCGCAAGGGCTAAGTGTCTATCGCCGGTTGGGTTTCCAAC
>JAGRCC010000642.1 GCA_020433785.1 Anaerolineae bacterium | reverse complement strand
CGATATCGACTGGGAGCGGCTGCAAATCCATGTGAACGGTTGGGGTGGCCACCTGGTCGATCCCGACGACCCCCAGAGGTGCCGCCTGGCTGAACCGGAAGCGCTGGCCGCCTTTAGCTGGCTGTATGATCGGATGTGGCAGGATAAATCGATGGCCACCTCGCTGGATGTCAATAAGATGGAAACTCGCCAGGCGTTCGCTTCAGGGCAAGTGGCCATGGTCGAGGATGGCTCGTGGGCCTTGAAAGATATTTTAAGTCAGGCCAACTTCCGGGTCGGTGTGGCTCCCTTTCCGGCGGGGCCGGCTCGCCGGGTGACGCTGGCTACCACCGACGGATTTGGCATTTACGCCGGGACTCGCTATCCTGAGGCAGCCTGGGAATTGGTGAAATTTCTCGTCAGCAAAGATTATGGCCGGGCCATGGCTCAAGCTAGTTTCTTGCAGCCGGCTCGCGCTTCCTTGATCGATGAGTGGATTAGATTTGTGCAGCAAGAATTTCCCGACCAGGCTCAGGAAATCGACCTGGCGGCTTTTGCCGACGGCCAGCTCAACGGCTACTCGGTCACCGCCGAGATATTCGCCAACATGGCCGACGCCCGACGGCTGGCTTATGCCGCCTGGGACAAAATTTTTACCCTGGGGCAGGGATCGGTGGAACAAATGAACGCAGTTTGTCGTCAAATAGAAGCGGCCCAGTAAGGTCTAACCTAAGAGTTTATCGAATTTATGGTGACAGTCACTTAACACGTTAAAGGTTAAGCCGGTTTGGCCAATTACGTCCTATAAGGCATAAAAAGTGACTGTCACCTATTTTCGATAATGTTTATAGAGGATAATCATGCTGCTGGGAATTCGCTGGAAAAGTATGCGTCTAAAAATCATCGCCTGGTCATTCATTCCAACGACCATTATCTTGGGCGCTGTGGCCCTGGTGATGTTTATAGCCTACCAGCAAGTCACCGAAGATCTGGTTTTGGAGCGCAACCAGGATGTGGCTCGCCTGGCCGCCGGTCAATTAACCACGGAATTGAGCGAATACAGCGGCATACTGACCGCGCTCGCCCGCACCGGCGACATCTATCGGGCCGATCCCCAAAGCCAGCAGGCCGCTCTGGAGCGAGCCAGCAACCGGCTGGTGGTATTCGACGGCGGTGTCCTGATTTTGAACACTCACGGTGCTGTCGTGGCCGCCGACCCGCCGCGACCGGACGCTCTGGGCATGGATTGGTCCAATCGATCCTACTTTCAACAAATTCTGCGCAGCGTCGGACCGGTTTTCTCCAACATCACGCCTGATGGACCGCAGGGGCGAGACGTCATCACTGTGGCCGTGCCCATCACCGACGAGCAGGGCGCATTTCGTGGCACGATGGTCGGGCTGTTTCGATTAGGGGATATCACCATCAGCCCTTTCTACGGCAGCATCGTCAAGCTGCGTTTGAGCGAAACCGGCAGCACCTATCTAGTCGATGAGACGGGACGATTGATCTACCACTCCGACTCCAGCCTGGTGGGGCAAGATTTATCGAGCGAGCCGTTTGTACAGCAGGTTTTGGCCGGGCGAGTGGGCTCGCTTCGGACCCAAGATGCCGACGGCGAGGAGATATTGGCCGCCTACGCCCCGGTTCCCGGCACGCCGTGGGGGCTGGTCACTGAAGAAAAATGGGCCACGCTTTCGGAAACAGGTCAGGAGTATCGGTATTTCTTGCTTGTCCTGCTAGCGTTGGGTATCATCGTGCCGGCTTTAGTGGTTACGGCGGGGGTGCAGCTGCTCATACAACCGATCAATGATCTCAACGAAGCCGCCAAGGCGGTGGCGATGGGCAACTTTGGCCAAACCATCACCGTCAACACCGGCGATGAGTTGGAGGAATTGGCCAACCAGTTCAACCGGATGTCGGCCCAACTCCAGCGATCGTACAATTATCTGGAGCAGCGCATCGCCGGACGCACGCAAGCCTTGTCCACCATCAACGCCATCGCGGCGGTGGTTAGCCGTTCGATGGATTTGAATGAGACGCTGCAAGATGCGCTGGACAAGACGCTGGAAATCACCTCGACCGAGGCCGGGGGTGTGCTCCAATTGGACGAAGATGAGCCTGAGGCGCGGCTGTGTCTGACGGCCCAACGGGGGTTGTCGGCGGCGATGGTCGAGCAGATCAGCGAATTTCTTTTGGAAACAGATATCACGGTCCAACGTGCCATCCGCAAGGGGCGGCCGGTGATTCGGGAACTGGCCGATTACCCGGAGGGGACGTGGCGCGACTTGCTGGCCAACGAAGGTTGGCAGCGCATCATCAGCATCCCGCTGGTGACGAAAGGTAAGTCGATGGGCACGATCACCCTCTTCACCTCAAGCGCCGATATGCTGATTGTTGAGCACATCCAACTGCTGGCGGCCATCGGCCAGCAGATTGGGGTCGCCATCGAGAACGCCCAATTGTACGCTCAGGCTCAACAGTTAGCCATGGCCAAAGAGCGCCAGCGGCTGGCCCGCGATCTACACGACTCGGTGACGCAGGCGCTGTATGGGGTGACACTTTACGCCGAGGCGGCCAACCGCCAGCTCGCGGTCGGTGAAACCGAGTTGGCCGTCGAACATCTAAATGAATTACGGGCTACAGCACAGGAAGCGCTGCGTGAGATTCGTCTGCTGATTTTCGAGCTGCGCCCGCCGGTGCTCGAGGAGCAAGGCTTGGCGGCGGCGCTCCAGGCGCGATTGGAGAGCGTCGAAGGCCGTTCCGGGTTAAAGACGATTTTGGAGATCGTCGATAAACCCCAAGATCGCCTGCCGCTCGATACCGAAATGGGGCTGTATCGCATTGCTCAGGAGGCGCTGAACAACGTGCTCAAACATGCTCAGGCTCAAGAGGTCCAGGTGCGGCTGCGCCAAGCGCCATCTGAGCACAAAGTTATATTAGAAATTGCCGATGACGGGCAAGGGTTCGACGCCACCAACGGCGCCGGCCACGGACGTTTGGGCCTACAC
>JAGRCC010000641.1 GCA_020433785.1 Anaerolineae bacterium | reverse complement strand
TGGCGTAGCGGACACATTGATATGTATCCGCTTTTTCTTTGGAGGTAAGCCATGTCTAAAGTAAATGGGTCCTGGCAGACCGACTTATTTCAACCCGATTGGCCTGGCTTTGACTTTGTTTTCTTTGATTGCGATAGTACCCTCAGCACCATTGAGGGTATCGATGAATTGGCCCGGCAAAAGGGCAAATTCGACGAAGTCAAACGTATGACCGACGCAGCTATGGAAGGCGAAGTTCACCTGCAAAATGTTTATGATCGCCGCCTGGAGCTGCTGTGCCCCACCCGGGCCGAAATCAGAGCGCTTGAGCGCCACTATCGCGAAACGGTGGTAGCGGATGCTCGTGAGGTCATCGAGGCTTTGAAATTTTTCAACAAAGAACTTTTTATTGTTAGCGGCGGGTTACTGGCGGCTGTCCGCCCCTTTGGCGAGTGGCTGGGCGTAGCCCGTCAAAATATTCGGGCTGTTGATGTTCGCTACAATCGGCTTTCCGGCCGGTGGTGGGATTACCAACAAGATCGCTGGGGGCAGCGGCCTGATGTAGAGTATCTGGACGCCGAAAAAACCCCCTTGATAGAATCTCAGGGAAAGGCGGATGTGGTGCGCGATCTGCTGCCCGCTCGATCGGGCCGGTCGGTCCTGGTCGGCGACGGAATGAGTGATCTGGCGGCCCGTCCGGCGGTGAATTTGGTCGTTGGGTTTGGTGGGGTCATTACCCGCCAAAATGTCGTGAATGAAGCAGAAGTGTTTGTTAAAAGCCCGACACTGGCCCCAATCCTAGCCCTGGCACTGTCCGGCAGCCAGCGTCATCAGGTTCAGCTTTCGCCTTACCACGCTCTTCTGAAAAAAGGCTGGGGTTTAATCAAAAACGGTGAGGTGATTTTTCAAGATGAGGAGATCTAATCAGTGAGCTTTACGACAATGCTCACTTATTTTTTTCGATCAAGTCGTGAAATTTGTTACAATGGATGGATAGTTGGTTGGTTGGTCAGTTGGATGGTTGGTTGGGGGACAGTTGGTTGGTTATCAGCCAACTATCCATCCAACTAACTAACCAACTAACCAACCAACCCCAATTTTCAGGAGTAAAGAAATGACCTACAAAATACTCATTACGGACGAATTATCCCCACAGGCTATCGATCTGTTGGAAAACGCGCCCGATGCGACGTTCGATACGGTGTTTCGACCGTCGCAAGACAAATTGACCGAAATTATTGGTGATTACGATGCCGTAATCATTCGCAGCAGCGTTAAGATCGATAAGGCCGTTTTAGCAAACGCCGCCAAACTCAAAGTGGTCGGACGAGGCGGCGTGGGGGTGGATAATGTCGACATTGGGGAGGCTTCGCTGCGGGGGATTGTTGTACTTAACACGCCGGGGGCGAACACCATCGCCACCGCCGAACACACCGTCGCTATGTTATTAGCACTGTGTCGAAATATCCCTCAGGCTGATCACGCCTTGCGCGATCATAAATGGACTCGAAGCAAATTTTTAGGAGTCCAGCTCTACCGCAAAACGCTGGGCATTGTTGGCCTGGGCCGAATTGGCAGCCAGGTCGCTCGGCGGGCGCAATCTTTTGGCATGACGGTCATTGCCTACGATCCGTTTATCAACGACGAGGTCGCCCGCGAATTGAAAGTCACGTTGGTTGAGCTTAACGAGCTGTTTGCTCGCTCCGATTTTATTACACTGAACGCGGCCCTGACCGGCGAGACCAAACACCTGATCAATAAAAACACGATTGCCCGCATGAAGCCGGGGGTGCGCCTAGTCAACTGCGCCCGTGGGGTCTTAATTGACGAAACGGCCCTGGTTGACGGGCTTCAATCCGGCCACATTGCCGGGGCGGCGCTCGATGTATTTGGCGAGGAGCCGCTACCCGACAACAGCCCCCTGCGCGACTTTCCCAACGTGGTGCTAACGCCTCACCTGGCAGCCAGCACCGTTGAAGCCCAGGACGATGTCGGCACCCAGGTGGTTGATCGGGTGCTGGCTGCCCTGCGCGGTGAAGATTTCCGCAGCGCGGTCAATATGCCGGTAGCCGATGCCAGCATTTTCAAAGAATTGGCTCCGTATTTGCGATTGGCCGAAAAGCTAGGCAATGTTCAAATGCAGTTGGCCGAAGGGCCGGTCAAGCGCGTCGAGGTCGAATTTCAGGGCGATGAAGTTAGCGATCACGTTAAACCCCTAACCGTGGCCTTGCTCAAGGGCATGCTTGACCCGGTTACCGATACCCCGGTCAATTACATCAGCGCGCCTCACCTGGCCATGCAGCGGGGCATCGGCGTCACCGAGACCAAAGGGCTGCCTGATCTCAATTATGCCAATTTGCTCAAATGTCACGTCATTTGGGAAGGCGGCGACCGCTTCATCTCCGGATCGCTGCTGGGTAATGAGTCGCCCCGGGTTGTACAAATTGATAATTTCAAACTCGATGCCCAATTAGAGGGCCTCATTCTGGTCATGGAAAGCAAGGATGTGCCCGGCGTTGTTGGTCAGGTAGCCACGCTGCTGGGCAAGCACGATATCAACATTGCCGAATGGCGGATGGGCCGGGCCGGGCCGGGGGAAGGTTCACCAACCTCCATCAATATTTCCTTTATTAATTTGGATATCATGGCTTCGCCGGAAGTTCTGCAAGAATTAAGCCAGCTTGAGCGCGTTCTCAAGGTTACCCAAATTAAACTTTAGCGTCCATTTTTTTCAAGCATAGTCTTGAAAAACCTGGGACTTATCCCACTTTAGAGAAAAGAGTATTGTTAATATGGATAAGAATGGCAACCAGCCACCCTTAAAAATCTTAATTACCGATGATGTTTCGGCTGAGGGATTAGAGTTATTAGAAAAAGCCGACGATATCGAATTCGATCTGGTCAAAGGGCTAACCCCCGAAACATTGGCCCAACGCATTCCGGGTTACGATGGTCTAATTATCCGCAGCAGCGTCAAAGTAACGAAAGAAGTCCTTGAAGCCGCCGACATGCTCAAAGTCATTGGTCGGGCCGGAGTCGGCATTGACAACATCGACATTGACACCGCCAGCCTACGCGGCATTGTGGTGATGAATACGCCCGGCGCTAACACCATCGCCACGGCTGAGCATACCATCGCCCTGCTGCTGTCACTGTGCCGTTTGGCGCCCCAGGCTTATATGAGCATGAAACAAGGCCGGTGGGACCGAAAAAACTTTACCGGGGTCCAGTTGTACCGCAAAAAGATGGGCATTATCGGCATGGGTCGGATTGGAATGCGGGTGGCGGCGCGCTGCCAGGCGTTTGGCATGGACGTCCTCACCTATGATCCCTACCTGAGTGACGAGGCTGCTCAAGAACTTAAGGTCAAATGCGTCCCGCTGTCCGACCTGCTGGCCGAGGCGGATTTTATAGCCCTCCACGCCGCGCTGACGCCCAATACCGAACACATTATTAACGCCGATGCCATCGCCCAAATGAAGAACGGCGTACGTATTGTCAACACCGCCCGCGGCGCGCTGATCGATCAGGAAGCGTTGATCGACGGCCTTAAATCGGGCAAAATAGCCGGGGCGGCCCTCGATGTATTCATCGAAGAGCCGCTGCCGGTCGATAGCCCGCTGTTGGAGATGGACAACGTCATCGTCACGCCCCATTTGGCGGCCAGCACCGTTGAGGCTCAAGCGGATGTGGGCACCCAAATTGTGGCCCAGTTGATCGATGCGCTGCACGGCGTCGATTTTCGCAATGCGCTTAATATGCCCTTCAGCGATGCCGCCCTACTGCGCAGCATGCAGCCTTACCTGGGCCTGGCCGAAAATTTAGGCAGTACCCAAGCCCAACTGGCCGAAGACACCATTGAACGCGTCGAGGTCGAAATAAAAGGCGAGGA
>JAGRCC010000640.1 GCA_020433785.1 Anaerolineae bacterium | reverse complement strand
ATAAACTCGATGGGCGAAGGCTATACGCCGCTCGTTAGAGCCAGCAAAATTCAGAATCGATTAGGCCATCCTTCCATTTTTATCAAAGATGAGCGCCAATCGCCGACGAGTTCCTTCAAAGACAGGCAAGCGGCCGTAGCCACCACCGCCATGATGCAAGCCAATATCCAAGAATGTGTTCTGGCCTCCACCGGCAATGCGGCGGCAGCTTACGCGGCCTACTGCGCTCGAGCCGATATTAAGCTCTGGATTTTTCTGACCAGCATGGTCCCCGCCGCGAAGATGCGCGAAGCTGCGCTTTATGGGGCCGAGGTTGTCAAAGTAGCCGGTACTTATGATCAAGCTAAAAAAGTGGCAGCCGACTTTGCCGCTCATAAAGATATCCATTTCGACAAAGGAGCCAAGGCTATTCCAGGTAAGGAAAGTATGAAAACCGTCGCTTTTGAAATAGCTGAAGAACTGGCTAGGCAGCTTGATCACGGCCAAAAATGGCAAGCGCCGGATTGGTATATTCAAGCCGTTAGCGGCGGCATCGGACCAATTGGGGTTCAAAAGGGGTTTGAAGAATTATACAAAATGGGCTTGATTGATCGTGTTCCGAAAATCGGGGTAATCCAGGTTGCGGGCTGTTCACCAATGGTTCGAGCCTTTGCCGCCCACAAACCCACCGCCGAGCCGGTTGTGCCTGAAACGCGCATTACGGTCCTATCCACTGGAGACCCCGGCTTGGGCTATAAACTGCTTTATCAGGCTAATCAAACCTATGGCGGTCATATGCTAAGTGTTACCGACGACGAAGCCTTTGAAGCTATGCGATTGCTGGCAAAAACTGAAGGTTATTCAGTAGAACCAGCTACGGCCGTAGCCTTTGCCGGGTTAGAGCAGCTAATTTCCCAGAGCATCATTAGCCCCAATGAAACCGTAGTGGTTAACTGCTCCGGACACACCTTCCCGGTTGAAAAACATATAATGGACGAGGAAAATTTACTAGATGTCCAGTTATCCCAATCGCGTGAAGCAACAGCCAGCGTCCATCTCGATGGTTTAGGTGCAGCTATCAAACGCCTGGATGAGCAGGTCACGACTATCGTGGTTATCGATGACAATCCTATGGATAGCCGGTTGATCCGTAGACTGTTGCAGGCCAAAAAACCATATCGTGTATTTGAAGCCAACACCGCCATTGAGGGCCTGAAACTTATCAGAGAGCGACTGCCGGACCTGGTCGTCAGCGATCTAACGATGCCCGAAATGGACGGTTTTGCCCTGCTGCAAGAGTTGAAGAACGATCCCTTAACCGCCAATATTCCGGTTATTATTGTTTCAGCTAAAGATTTGACCATAGAGGATGAACGGCGCTTGGCGGGGCAAACGTCTTCCATCTGGTTAAAAGGCTCGTTTTCCACCAACGACCTGGTTGAACATGTGGTCAATACCATATCGGGCGCCGAACCGGTTCACATCGCTGAGCCGGATGAGCGGACAAAAACAAAAGAATTAATCTTACCGCCCCAGGTAGCTAATATTGATCCTGCTTCTAACGCCTCAGAAACCAAAAAAGTGGTCTTAATTGAAGATAATCCCGTTGACGCCAAATTAATCACCCGCATTTTACAGATGAAGTTACCGATCTCGATAATCCAGGTAGCCGATGGCCAAAATGCTATTAAAGTAATTAAGGAGGAAAAACCTCAGCTAATCGCTCTTGATTTGAATATTCCTGATAAAAGCGGCTTTCAAATTTTACAGGAGTTGAAAAAAGATAAAGACCTGGATGACATTCCAGTTATTGTCATAACATCTAGAATTCTGACAGTGGAAGAAAGAGAGAGTCTAATTTCTAATGATGTTCGTTCCGTCTGGCAGAAAGGCGAATTGAACCGAGAGCAATTAATCGCTCATGTCGAGTCTGAGTTGCAATATTCGTAAGAAAATGTGAAAATTAAGATATTATGCTCTAGGAAACCAGCACCAATCTGTATACCTCAAAAAGTGAAATGAAAATGATTATCAGAACAAGAACCCCTCTACAATTTACTAAAATGCGCTGGGAGGTCATTTAACATGTTGATACTTTATGTCGAAGACAACTTTGAAAACAAATTATTCGTCCGCCGCGTCATCGAGTCCATGGGACACGAAATGATCGAAGCCGAAACCGGCCTCGACAGTTTGATGCTGGCTGAGGAGCGCAAACCGGATTTAGTGCTCATGGATGTCAACATTCCCGGGATGGATGGTTTGGAAACAACCGCTAAGTTCAGAGAGCGTTCCCACCTGGCCGATATTCCCATAATAGCTCTAACTGCCAACGCCATGAAGGGTGATAGAGAGCGATGTCTTGCCGCCGGTTGTAATGGATATATGCAGAAACCGGTGGGGGTCTCGGACCTGCGTCGAGAAATAGAGCTGTATGCTAAAAAGGCTCAAATAGCTAACAAATAGCATCGATATTCCCTGTTTTGTGAATTTTACAAAATAACGGCGAAAGAGCAGCGAGGCCAATTGCTTTTTTGTTTCGTACGTCTAGAAAAGTCACCAAGAGGTGACTTTTTTGCTTAAAATTAAATTTAAAGTGGCAACAATCTTTATTTATGGTATAATGAAAAA
>JAGRCC010000639.1 GCA_020433785.1 Anaerolineae bacterium | reverse complement strand
GCGTGAATTTGAGTCGAGCCAATTTGGACGGGGCCAACTTACGCGGGGCCAACCTGAGCGTGGCCGACCTCAATGATGCCAACCTGAGCGGGGCCGACCTATCTAAAGCCGATCTCAGCGGCGCGTCCTTCAATCGGGCCGATTTAAATCGGGCTAATCTGAGCCAGGCCAATCTGATTGGCGCAATTCTGAGCGAAGCTGACCTGCGCCGGGCTAACCTGAGCCGCATCGATCTATCCGGGGCCGATTTGTTCAAGGCCGATCTGTTTGAGGCCAATTTAAGGAAAGCCCGATTGATTGGGGCTAACCTGATTCGGGCTAACTTGATCGAGGCCGCCTTGCCGGAAGCCAATTTGAAGGAGGCCAATTTTAGTTGGGTTGATGCGATTCGGGTTGATTTGCAAGGTGCTAACCTCAAAGGGGCGGCGCTGATCAAAATCAATCTGACCGAAGCTCAATTGAATGAGGCGGTGTTGATTAGCACTAACCTGAGCGGCGCTGATCTCCGCCGGGCCAGCCTGATCGATGCGGATTTAACCCAGGCGGATTTAAGCGGCGTTAATTTAACCGGCGCGGGCCTGCATCGAGCAAGGTTAAAAGAGGCGAATTTAACCCAAGCGAACTTAAGCAAAGCCGATTTAAGTGGAGTTGATCTAACCGGAGCCAACCTCAGCGGGGCTAATCTGAGTGAGGCGAATTTGGAGGGAGCCATTCTTAACCGGGCTAATTTGAGCGGCGTCAACCTGAGCCGGGCTAATTTGAGCGAGGCCCAACTCCAACAAGCGCAGCTCATCACCGCCGATCTGAGCGTGTCGAATTTGTTCGGGGCTAATCTGTACGAAGCCCATTTGGAAATGTCCAATCTGTACGAAGCCAACCTGGAGCGAACCAATTTAAGCGGGGCCATCCTATACGGGGCCGACCTGAGTGAGGCCCGACTGGGGGGAACCTTTTTAGGTGGGGTCGATTTAAGTGGGGTCAAAGGGCTGGATGTGGTCAAACATCAGTCGCCGTCTTACATTGATGTGCAGACCCTGTATCGCTCTAAGGGAAAGATTTCCGAACAGTTTCTGCACGGCGCTGGCATTCCCGAGGCGCTTATTAAACAGCTACGTTCAATTCTATCGGGTTCGTGATTGATTACAAATAACTTTCTTCTCTAACCAGAATTTTGATGCCGCCGGCCACTGCCCCGGCCATTAAACCGGCGGCTAGGCCGACCGTTAGGCCCACATAGTTTCCGTTCAAAGCGTCGCCCGCCATCGCCACACTCGCCACCCCGACCAAAACACCGCTCACTCCGCCGATTTGCGCGCCGCTCAGCAGCCCGCCGCTTAAAACCCCGGCCAAGACCCCGCCGGTAAACCCGCTGATGCTGGTAACGGTGGCCAAAACAATAATGAGCAGCCCGGAGGATATCAGCAGCGTGTCAGAGGTGAACATGGGCTGAGGCAGCCGCACCGCCCCAATAACCATCTGACCCACGCCGTAAACCACCAACCCCTGCACCAACCCCACGACGCTGCCAATCCCAATGCCGACCAACTGTCGATATGATAAATCTATCATCCCACTCACTCTCACTAGATTTTTTGCACGGCTATATTCTTTACGTTGTTCGGATCGAAAAAGTTCCTTGTAGATCAGTACGAAATGAATACGATTGTATTACATCCTACCACACCTCCTGCCAATTCTGTCCAATGCCCGACCAATGGTCCAGCCACATCTTACCAACGATAGCGGGTCGGCCGCCGTTCTCAGTATAGCAACAAAGTGACAGTCACTTTTCTAAGTGGCCGTCACCTTATAAAACTGGTATTCTTTTGGTAAAATTCCGGGCGTCATCTATAATTTGGGGGTCCACGTCCTTAAGCACATTGTCCAAAATTATTCTCAGAGAGGAGTAACAGCATGTCCGAACTTATCGTCTCGCCGGTCTGGCAGGCTTTAGCCGAGCACAAACAAAACATAGAGGGGCTTCACATGCGCGATTTATTCGCCCAGGACCCTGACCGCTTTCAAAAATTCTCCCTGCAATTTGAAGATATCCTGTTCGATTACTCCAAGAACCGGATTACCACCGAAACCATGTCGTTGTTGTCCATCTTGGCGCAAGAGGCGGGCCTGGCCGACAAGATCGACGCCATGTTCAGCGGCCAAAAAATCAACAATACCGAACAACGGGCGGTGCTGCACATCGCTCTGCGCAACCGCTCCAACCGGCCCATTTTCGTCGATGGCGAAGATGTGATGCCGGAAGTCAACCGCGTGCTGGCTAAAATGCGCACCTTTAGCGACAAAGTTCGCTCCGGCGCTTGGAAAGGCTTCACCGGCAAAGCCATCACCGATGTGGTCAATATCGGCATCGGCGGCTCCGATTTGGGGCCGAAGATGGTCACCACCGCCCTCACCCCCTACGCCCAAGCCGGCCTTCAGGTTCATTTCGTCTCTAACGTTGACGCCACCAACCTGGCCGAAACGTTGAAAGTGGTCGATCCGGAAACGACGCTGTTTTTGATTGCCTCCAAAACCTTTACTACTCAGGAAACGATGACCAACGCCCATTCGGCCCGCGATTGGTTCCTGGCCGCGGCCAAGGATGAGGCGGCCATTGCCAAACATTTTGCGGCACTGTCCACCAATAGCAGCGCCGTGACCAAGTTCGGCATCGACCCCGACAACATGTTTGAGTTTTGGGACTGGGTCGGCGGGCGTTATTCGCTCTGGTCGGCCATTGGCCTATCGATTGCCCTGTACCTGGGTATGGATAACTTCGAGGCGCTGCTGACCGGTGCGCATAAGATCGATGAGCATTTTCGGACCACGCCGATTGAGGAGAACCTCCCGGCGGTGATGGGCTTGCTCGGCATCTGGTACAACAATTTCTTCGGGGCCGAGTCAGTGGCGATTTTGCCCTACGATGAGTATATGACCCACTTCCCGGCCTACTTCCAGCAGGGCGATATGGAAAGCAACGGCAAAACGGTTGATAAAACCGGCGCATCGGTCGATTACGAGACCGGGCCGATCATTTGGGGCCAACCCGGCACCAACGGCCAGCACGCTTTCTACCAATTAATCCACCAGGGCACCAAATTGATCCCGTGCGACTTCCTGGCTCCGGCCCAGAGCCAAAACCCCATCGGCCAGCACCATCCCATCTTGCTGTCGAACTATTTCGCCCAAACCGAGGCGTTGATGACAGGCAAAACGCCGGATGAGGTCCGCCAGGAGTTGGCCGGCCAGGATTTGTCCCCGGAACAGCTCGAACTGCTGGTCGCCGCCAAAACCTTCGCGGGCAATCGCCCTTCCAACTCCTTCCTGTTCGAGAAACTCACGCCGGAAACGCTGGGGGCGCTCATCGCCCTGTATGAGCATAAAATCTTCACCCAGGGCGCGATTTGG
>JAGRCC010000638.1 GCA_020433785.1 Anaerolineae bacterium | reverse complement strand
GGCGACAATAGCGGGCGTGGCGTCTGCGGTTGTGGTGGCCTCCCCTGTTTCAGGTGTGGCTTTCGTCTGCTTAAATAACCAATCACGGACGCCTTCAATCTTGTAGGCATAATCAAAAGAATACATATGCTCGCTGGTTCCTTCAGCTACATCTTCTGGAAGCGTGCTGCCCACTTTAAAGTTAGCAAAGTAGAGGGTGCTGCTGCTTTGAGAGAGAATGTCGCTTACCGCGGCATCGAATTCACTTTCTGACCATTGGGCGTCCCAATCGTTGGCTAGATTTATCTCAACACCTTTGGCTGTCAGGTAATCATAAAGCTGCTCTTGACCGCCGGACCCGCCCGGGTCTCCCTCGGCCACAATATAGAAGCTCTTCTGGCTGGCGATGCCGTCGAGTTGGGTGACATCCCACTGACCGGACACAAAAATCTCGGCGGCGAAGAGGTCCGGATGCTCTGAGGCCAGATAAAGGAACGTCATACAGCCCATCGATTGGCCGGTGGCATAGATTCTGTCCGTATCGACACTGTAATCCGCACTTACGGATTCAATCAGCCTCACGGTGAGTTCTACATAATCGGTCATCGTATAACTGCCGTGATCATCAAGGATGGTTACCGGATATTCCGGAACAAGAACAATGCTTTCGTGTTTTGCCTGCTCTTCGCTGCTGGCCCAGATGATTCCGCCATACCCCTGCTCAAGCGGTGCCGTAACATCCTGCCCAACCACACTCATGTCGGCGATGAATACCACCATAGGGTAGCTCTTTGCTGGGTCATAATCATCCGGCAGATACAGGTTATAAGGAAGCGTCAAATCGGTTTCGGTATCTGTATAGGTATACGGCTGGAATTTACTTTCCGTTTCAGCTATCAGCGCGGCCAGTTCCGTATCGCCACTTTTATCGACATTAAAAGCCCCCATGTCACCACCTGCCGGCGGGCCTTGGTCTTCCGGTGAGCTATCATTGCTTTCGGTTTCAGAACTGTCCGAGTTCGCGGTTGGCGTTTCAACAGCCGTGCTGTCAGCCACAGACGTCGTTGTGACATTCGTAGCTGCCTCTGGCTGCTCACTAGCACAACCAACTAAGATTGATAGGGCCAGCACTATCAAAAGAAAAATAGAAATATGTTTTTGTTTCATTATAAACTCCTAAGAAATAAAGGTATGGCTGATAACTATTCAGGCGTACGTCTTGTGATCAGGCTGAGGCTAAGGCTAAGAAGAAAACAAAGAGATTAGTTTTGACGATGCACTTTCACCGGGCAGGAAGTTATCAAATTGGATGCGTTAAATGTAATTTTATTCTTGAATTGTTGAGATTTTGTTTAGAAGTAATGGGGAAAATATGGGGATTTAGACAGAAAACCCCACAATCTCTACATCACATCTTCATAATTTCTAAAAAAGTTGGGACTATGATCAATCCATACAGTTACTTATTTCGATCACGAAAGAGAGCAGGACAAAATGAAACAGGACAAGAAACATCATAGTCAAACTAAAATTAATCTGGCCGTTGATATGGGCATCTTCCTCGGCTTTTTGATTGCCGAAGCGCCCCATTTTTCCGGGGTAGCCATCCATGAATGGCTGAGTATTGCCTTTGGCGCGGCCATTATTGCGCACCTGCTGCTGCACTGGCAGTGGATTGTGGAGGTTACTCGGCGCTTTTTCAGCCATATTCCTTTCCAGTCACGGCTTAACTACATTCTCAACACCCTTCTTTTTATTGATATGACGCTGGTTATCTACAGCGGCTTGATGATCTCACGGGTGGCGCTGCCGGCGCTGGGGTTAAGCGTGGCCGAAGGCGGAGGATGGCGGGGAATTCATGATGTAACCGCCAATATATCGCTTATTCTGGTCGGGCTGCATATTGCTTTGCACTGGTCATGGATAGTGAATGCTATCAAACGCTATGTTATTCAACCGTTGTCGTTCGGACATCGAGTCGCTCAGCCGGAGCCATCGACTAAACTCACGCAGAAGGAGGTGTCCCGATGAAAATTATCGGACGTATCATCATCGTTCTCGTCGCGGCTGTCATTGTCAGTGGCGTAGCGACGCTCTTTGTTAGTAACTCTGATGCCCAGACTCGTCCTCGACCTCAGTTCCAAGAACAGACCCAGACGGACGGGACATCAGTCGATACGGACAGCACCGATAACACCGAAGCCTCCAGACGGCCTGAACGAGGGGGTCACGGCGGCGAACGGGGCGGATCATTTATTTTTGGCATTGTCGGTATTCTTCAGAATGTAGCTATTATGGGGGCTATTGTTTTGGGGGTGACACTCGTGCCGCGTGTTAAGGGCTTGATGACTCGCTTGACGGGGTCGGTTCCGTGATGGAGTTTATGGAGTTCATAAAGTTTGTAGAGTTTGGGGAGTTAGGGAGTTATCCAATCTACCTGAATCCAGGAATTTGATAAAATTTTTGAAAAGCCAATATAATACGAGACGATTTGGTATTTTAATATCCGCGAATGAATTCGTAGCCTGACAGAAGAACGTGTTGAAAACACGTTAAGAGGGAACCACATAACCTGTTTCAACAGGTTTTCTTTAGCAGCGACCGAATTCATCCGGTTGCGATAGGCTATCACACCATGCCCCAAACAATTCTAGTAGTCGATGATGAAGTAAAATTGCGCGATATGCTGCGGCTCTATCTGGAGCAGGACGGCTTTCGGGTGGTTGAAGCAGGCCATGGGCGCGAGGCGCTGTATGTGGCTCGCTACGAAAAGCCGGACCTGATTATTTTGGATTTGATGATGCCGGAGATGGATGGCCAGGAATTTATGCGCGTCTTCATACGCGAGTCGGATACGCCGGTGATTATGCTGACGGCCAAGGTGGAAGATCAAGACAAGATTATTGGCCTGGGGCTAGGGGCCGATGATTATGTGACCAAGCCGTTTAACGTGCAGGAGTTGATCGCTCGGGTGCGGGCTGTTTTGCGCCGGATGAAAAAGGCAGCCGCCGAGCCGGACATACTGCGGGCCTTTGATATTGTTTTAGACAGAGCCAGCCACACCGTTAAGATTGGTGATCGCTATACCGATCTGACCCCCTCTGAATTTGAAATCCTCGATATTTTGATGGCATCACCGGGGCGAGTCTTCTCCCGGCTCGATCTGCTCGACCGGATGTCGGGCGATACCTATGAAGGCTACGAGCGCACGATTGATGTGCACGTGCGTAACCTGCGGTCTAAGATCGAGCCTGATCCCAAAAATCCTCGTTATGTGGAAACTGTTTACGGGCTGGGCTATCGCCTGGCCCAGGATCCGTAAAACTATGCGCTCCCTCACCGTAAAACTCAGCCTGGCCTTTTTTATGGTCGGCATCATCGGCGCCGTTTTGGTCGCCGTTTTGGTAGGGATGCGTACCCGCTTTGAATTTGACCGTTTTTTATCCGAGCATGATCAGGAGATTCTGTTACGGGCGTTAGAGGATTACTACGCCACCCACGGCAGTTGGGCCGACGTCAGAGACATCATGCCCCACAACTCTCGCTTGGATTACTACAGCCGGCAGGTAGCCTTGATCGATAGCCAGCATATCGTGATACTGGGCCAAAGAAATCTCGACCCAGGGCAAAAGGTCAGCGATGCGGCGCTGGTTGACAGCGTGCCCATCAGGGTAGATAATCAAACGGTTGGTTTTCTCCTGGTTAATTCCATTGATAACAACCGGGGCGGTCCACCCGACCAACGCCAGGCGGAAAATGCCTTTTTAGACGAGGTTAACTGGGCGGTAACCATCAGCGCCGGATTGGCCGCTTTGATTGCGCTGATCCTGGGGATTGCCCTGGCCCGGACGCTAACTCGCCCCCTGCGCGAATTGAACGCCGCGACCAAGGCGATGGCCGCCGGCCAGCTTAACCAGCAGGTTACGGTGCGGTCGCGGGATGAAATCGGCATGCTGGCGGCTTCTTTTAACCAAATGAGCGCCGATCTGGTTAAGTCTAGCCAACTGCGCCAACAGATGACCGCCGATCTGGCCCACGATTTACGAACCCCGCTCACCATTTTGCGCGGCTACACCGAAGGCTTGAAGGACGGGCGGCTGCAACCAACGCCGGCCATGTGCAGTTTGATGTTTGAAGAAGTTGAACATTTGCAGCGGCTGGTCGAAGATTTGCGCCTGTTGTCGCTGGCCGATGCCGGCGAACTGTCGCTCAACCGGCGAGCAGTTGATCCGGCGGCCTTGGTCGAGCGAACCGGGCTGGCCTATATGGTTCAGGCCCAAGAGCACGGCCTGGCCCTGAAAGTCGAAGCCAGTGAGAATTTGCCTTCGATTATGGTTGACACTGATCGCATCACCCAGGTCTTGAACAACCTGGTCTCGAACGCGCTGCGCCACACGTCGGAGGGCGAAATTGTGCTCTCCGCCACCGCCGCCAGCGGCACCGTTCAGCTAAAAGTGCAGGATACCGGCAGCGGTATCCCCCCGGAAGATATTCCTTTTGTGTTTGATCGCTTCTATCGGGCCGATAAGTCACGCCAGCGCACAACGGATAATGCCTCCGGTTTGGGGTTGGCTATCGCCAAGGCCTTTGTCGAAGCCCACGATGGCGTTATTGCCGTCGAGTCCAGCCCCGGACGCGGCACGACGTTTACGATGTGTTTTCCCGCGCTTGAAAATTAGGCCACATCCAACCAGACACCTTCTTCAATTTTCGCCACGCATGACACGAAATTTTACTGAGTTTTAGAGGAGATGTTTTGTGCAAAATCTGCAATCGCCATTGAATTATGGCTTAACCGAAATTGAAGCCCAGAGCCGCCGCAAGCAAGGGCTGGGTAATGATACCGGCGGTGGGCCGAGCCGCTCCTATTGGGATATTGCCCGGGCGAACTTGTTTACCCTATTCAACAATATTCTTTTCATCCTTGGGGTGGCCCTGGTGTCGTTGGGTCGCTACAGTGACGCCTTGACCAGCGTTGGGCTGGGGTTGCTCAATGCCCTGATCAGCACGGCGCAAGAGATTCGAGCCAAGCGCCAGTTAGATCGGATTGCCCTGGTCAACAGCCCCAAAGTTACGGTGATTCGAGAGGGGCAGGAGAAGATTATCGCCCCGGAAGCGCTGGTCAAAGGGGATGTGGTGCGGGTGAGCGCCGGCGACCAAATTGTGGTTGATGGGGTGATGATCGGGCCGGGAACTCTGGAAATGGATGAGTCGCTGCTGACCGGTGAGCCGGATTTGATCCGCAAGCAGGCCGGCGACCCGCTTTTCTCCGGCAGTTTCTGTGTTACCGGCACGGGCTATTTTGAAGCCCAAAAAGTAGGGGCTGAAAGTTTTGCTAATCATCTAACCGCCACTGCCCGGCAATTTCAGACTACTCTAACGCCCCTTCAGCAAAAAGTAAATCTTGTCGTTCGGGTGGTCATGCTGGTGGTAGGCTTTATGAGCATCATCATTTTGGTGGAAGCCTTGCTGGAAGGGCTGCCCACCGTTCGTCTGGTGCAGGTGGCCGCCGTATTGAGCGGGCAAGTTCCCTATGGTCTGTTTTTTATGATTGTGGTGGCTTATGCGCTGGGGGCTTCGGTCATCGCCAAGCAAGGGGCGTTGATGCAGCAGGTCAACGCCATCGAGTCGTTGAGTAATATTGATATCTTGTGTACCGACAAAACGGGGACGCTTACAGCCAATCGGTTACTGTTTAACGCGGTGTATCCCCTCAACGGCGCGAACCCGGACGCGGTGAAGACGCAGTTGGGCGATTTTGGACGGAGCGCCGGCTCCCACAACCTGACCAGCGAAGCCATTACCGCCGGGACGCCTGGCACCCAGCGCCCTGTGGTCGATGAGGTGCCTTTTGCTTCTTCCCGCAAATGGAGCGCCCTGGCTTTTGACCAGCCGGAGCGGCGCGGAACCTATGTCCTGGGCGCGGTGGAGATGCTCAGCCCTTCTCTGCCGCCGGAGGCGGTAGAACCAGACTCGCCCTTAGCACAGCAGCTTCAAAGCTGGTCAGAGCAGGGGCTGCGGGTCTTGCTGTTTGCGCACAATTCGGCGGTAACGCATCTGCATAATGGGGACGGCCAGCCTGAATTACCGCCGTTAACCCCCCTGGCGCTGGTCAGCCTCAGCGATGAATTGCGACCGCAAGCTAAAGAAACCATTGCCGCCTTCCAACAACTCGGTATCGAGCTGAAGGTTATTTCGGGCGACAATCCCCAGACCGTCGCGGCCCTGGCCAAACAGGCCGGCTTTCCGCCCGACGTGAAACTGGTCTCCGGCCCGGAACTGGCCGGGATGACCCCGGCCGAATTTGACCAGGCCGCCGCTGAGGCCGCCATTTTTGGCCGGATTTCCCCAGAGCAAAAAGAGCAGTTGGTCGATGCCTTGCTCCACCGGAACAAGCGGGTGGCGATGATGGGCGACGGGGTTAATGATGTGTTGTCGCTTAAAAAAGCCTCCTTGGGGATTGCCATGCAGAGCGGCAGCAGCGCCGCCCGGAATGTGGCCGATATGATCTTGCTGAACGATTCCTTCGCCGCCTTACGACCGGCCTTTCACGAGGGACGGCGTATTATCGGCGGCATGTCACGGGCGCTCTACCTGTTTTTGAGCCGCGTGGCCACAACCACCCTGCTGATCATTGCCATCACGATGGTCGGTCTTGATTTTCCCTTTGACCCGGCCCAGGTGGCTCTGACCGGTTTTACCGTGGGCGTCCCCGCTTTCTTTTTAACCCTGTGGGCGCGACCTCAGCGGCTGGATTGGGATTTCTTTCCCGCCTTGGTCCGGTTTGTTCTGCCGGTGGCGATTGTAACGACACTCTTTGGGCTAGGCATCTATATTATTGAATATAACACTCTAACAGATGTGCTTACGACCGTGGCCGATATTCCAACTGAATGGCAGCAGGTCTATGAGAGCTATACCGGCGTTACCTTTGGCAGTGAAGGCTATACCAATATCGTGGCGACGGTCACGGCTCAAGGCAGCCTATCCATCTTTATCTCCTGGACGGCTTGTTTCCTCATACTCTTTTTAGAGCCGCCCCACCCCTTCTTTGTCGGATGGCGGCCAGAGGTTAGCCCGGATAAACGCCCGGCCTGGCTGGCCCTGGCGCTGTTTATCTGGTTTTGGATTATCTGGACGGTGCCGGCTTTGGGATACTTTTTTGGGATTCTGGAGAAGCCTGAAAGGGTAACCTTTATCATCCTGGGAGTGGTGGTGGTCTGGTTCTTTTTGATGCGGACCATCTGGCGGGCTAACCTTTTTGATCGCTTCCTGGGGTTGGATAAGCAGGAATAATAGTACCAAATCATCATTCCCGGCTGGCCGGACTCGATTTCCTGCAACAAAATCATCGTTCCCGGCTGGCCGGATCGATCTTTTTATCGCAGAAAACACTTCCCGATTTCGCAGCCCCCTTTTTTCTTGTAAATATCAATCTTCGATAGTTTGCTAATGCTCATAAGCCGCGACAAACCCCATAAACTCCGTAACTCCATAAACTCTATAACTCAACTCCCTCACACCCACACATCGTTGGCCGCCGTCCGCTCACCGCCGGCATTACCCGTGTTGATCGTTCCCGCCGGCTCGACCAGCATGATGTGGCACTCCTGTTCGGCATAGGGTTTGTGCTCGACGCCTTTGGGCACGACAAACATCTCGCCCGCTTTCAACTCAACCCGGCCGTCCCGAAAATCGATTGACATCTCGCCGTCAATCACGATAAAGACCTCATCGGTTTCTGGGTGATCGTGCCAGACAAAGTCGCCCTGAATTTTAGCTAGTTTGAAATGATAGTCGTTTAGTTGGGCTACGATTTTGGGAGACCACTGCTCTGAAAATTGGCCTAGCTTTTCTTGGATATTGATAGCCTCATAACTCATTGCACATTCTCCACGTTTATTTGGTTGGCTAAATCCGCAACCCAGTCACGGATCAGCACACCATTATTTTCTTCGGCGTAAAATTTGGTCGTCTTCAGTACACAATGATGGTTGCCCTCGGCGGTGTAGAAGTGGAAGTTATCGGCCTGTTGGGCCACCGCGTCCAGCGAGTCTTGTAGAACGGCCGGATAATCGCCAGCCGAGCCGCCATCGGCCACATAATAGCGGGTTTGAATTCTGTCGGCGGCGGAGTTGTATTGGGCAAAAGTGTCGTCGGGATAATAGTCGGCCAGGGCGCTGTAATATTTAGCGATAGTAAACGTTTTAGCGATCTCTTCCTGCATTCCCGGAATCCAGTCGGGAAAATATTGACCGGCGTCGTAATCGTCGTCGATATCCCACTCGATATGCAGCACCAGCCCGCCACCCGAGTCGCCCAACTGCGTGACCGCTGTTTCGGGATAATGGTGGATCACATGCGGTGTATACAGCATCGAGCCGAGAGCGCCCGCACTACAGCCGCTCATAAAAATCGAGTCGGGCTGCGCGAAATTGGCGTAGACCCATTCAAACGCCGCGCTGGCGTTGACAAAACCGCGATGATAGATCTCGAACGGCTCACCGGAGTCAGGAGTGTAGGTGACCACCCGATTGCCGGCGTGGACGTCGCCAGTGCAGTAGGGGACAAAGAGCATGGTGTCATCCTTGAAGGGGTTGGCGGGGTTATTGAGATCAAAGATGCCGCCGATGGTAAAATCGGGGTTGTCCTTGTCCGTGACCTCGCCTTTGTAATTCTCCGACAGGCCGCAGGTTTCGGCATCGGAGCAGCCCCCGCCGCCTTGAAAATAGACGAATAGGTTATTGGTGGAGCCAGGCCGCACCCAATAGGCGTAGGGTGTATCGTGCGCGCAGCGCGTCTCGCCGCCCGGTTCGATCTTGGTCCAACCCTCCGGCAGCGACTCGAGCGCCGGCAGCGTCGAGGCGGTCCTCTCGACGGTTGGCGTGACGGTCGGACGGCAGGCCCATAGCGCCAGAGTTAAGAGCACCAACAGGGACATTTGAACCGATTTCCGGCCGTGGCTATTGCGGGCGCGATAGAAATATCTCGATATCATTATCTCCTAATCTTTCTCATCATCCGAATGTCACTGAGGATGTATGTCGCCGCCATAATTACAGCCAGATATTCTTATCCGGCGCATGCTCCCAATCAAATTCCATCTGACGCGCGGTTTTGATGGCCAGCGCTTCGCCCTCCAGCCGGGCGACCAGATGCAGGCTCATATCAATCCCGGCCGAGATCCCGGCGGAGGTGACGACCGGGCCGGTATCGACCCAGCGCACCCCGTTTTTGAGGTCGATATCGGGAAACATGGCGCGCAGGTCGTCGATATCTTCCCAGTGGGTGATGGCCGGCTGGTGGTGAAGCAGCCCGGCTTGGGCCAAAAGGAATGCGCCGGTACAGACCGAGGCTGTAATTGAGGCGGTCTGGGCCGTAGCCGCGATCCAATCCGTAACGGCTTTACGCCCCAATTCGGCGGTGACGACGCCGCCGGGAACGATCAGAATATCGAGAGGCGGGTGATCGGCCAGGGTGTAATGGGGCTGCACCTGTAAATTGCCCCGAGCGGCAACCGTGCGCCGTTCGTCGGCGATGGTGACCACCTTGAAGGCCGCACCCGCCTGGGGCTCCAATCGCGATTTTACTCGTGTGGCTGTCGAAAAGACCTCGAAGGGGCCAGCAAAGTCTAAGACTTCTATCTCGTCAAATAGGTAGATGCCGACGGTGTGAGTCAAGGCAAAATCCTTTCATATATGGGTAAGCGTTCAGCCTTTAGCTGTCAGCTATCAGCTTCTTTTCATTCTGATCAAATTTCGAGCCACGTTGCCAGTAATGAGAGCTTAAATTCAGTCGATCACGATTTTAAGATCTGATGAGCAACGATAGAACGCGGATGACACGGATTAGACGGATTTTCACCGATGAGGCTAAATTTAACTTCAAAAAATCCGTGTTTACCCGTGTGATCTGTACTATCTGCGTTCTATTTACCCACCTCCATGTAAAATTGTGATCTACTGAAATTAGGCAATTAGTGATAAAGCTGACGGCTGAACGCTGATAGCTGAACGCTTATCTTTATTGATCGACTAAATTTCTCAGCGACAGAATAAAGCCTAAATGCAGCCCTTCGTGAAAGTTGTTGAAGGCGATGGCCTCCTCTAGCGTTTCCAGATAAATACCGGTGCTGGTGGTAAACGGCTTGAAATCACCAAACCGCCCGGTTTGATAATCGGCTAACAGCTTTTGCGGCAGTTCAAGCAAGAGCGCCATTACCGGGGCGAGGTCCGGCTCTGTCTGCCAGTCTGCCGGCGAGGTCCCGGTCCTGAACATGGCGATCTGATGGTCGTTTACAGCCATTTCTAGACCACATAATCGATAATGTAACAACTGCTGAACGACAACGATGTGACCTAAATTCCAGGCAATGTTGTTATCGAAGCCGGGCGGGATGTATCGCATTTGCTGGTCAGAAAGACCGGCTACGACCTGTTCGATCAGATGTCTGGTTTGGATGAAAATGTTAATTGAGTCCATTACTTAGCCTTCCTTTTTGGCACGAATAACTAAAAACCAAGGATGAACATTGAAAAGCGCTGCTTGCTCCGGATTGACTTGCCAATGCTCCGGTTTTGGCTGTGGCTCCAACAGCCGCTCGATCACAAAGCCGGCGGCCTCTAAATCGTAACTCATCGAGGTCAACGGGCGTCGATAAAATTGCACCGGCCCGATATCCCACTCATCA
>JAGRCC010000637.1 GCA_020433785.1 Anaerolineae bacterium | reverse complement strand
AATTAGATTAGAGTTGGCGAAGACGCATGTTACGTTGGAAAAATGAACCAAAAGTTGGCGAAGACGCATGTTACGGTGGAAACCTGGCGTTTTTCGTTGGAAACGCGTCGAATCCGGCGGAAAAACCGGCTGTGGCGGGGTCGGAGGCCGGTAACAGCCGGCAATCGGGGAATAGGTCTGCCTCTAGCTATGACCTGCATTCCGATGCTATCTGACAACCGACCGCTGACTGCTGACGGCCGAGTTTCAAAGAACGCGCTAATTTTTCGGCGGTCGGCTGTCGGTGAGCCGCGGTCGCTTTGACCTGCCGGGGTCAGAATGGATAAAAAGATCAGTTTGCCCCAGACGTGAAACGCACCTCTAATCCGGTTTCAAGTTGTACTTGGAACCCCAATTGTGCTATCATAAAAGCAATTATCCCCCCATCGAGGAACCGTTGATCGCCAAAGACGCCTACCAAATTCTGGGACTGCCCGAAAACGCTTCACCGCGCCGGATCAAGGAGCGCTATCGCAACCTGGTTAAATGCTACCACCCCGATCGGTGGCCTGATCCGGCCGGGCGGGCCAAAGCCGTGGAAACCTTCCGGCAGATCAGCGCTGCCTACCAAACCCTGCTGCCGGTCGTCCGCCAGGCGAGTCTCAGTCCGCAGGAGCGCCAGCTCAACGCCCTCTACGAGCAAGGCCAAACACTCTACCGCCAAAAAAAGTGGACGCAGGCCCTGGCCGTCTTCACCCAAATTATCGCCATCAATCCGGCCTTCAAAGATACCCTCACCCTGCTGCGCGAGGCCCGGCGCAAACATCAACACCTGTTAGCCCTCTACAATGAAGCCGAACAGTACCTCCAACAGCGCCAATGGTCCGCCGCCAAAGACCGCTTTGAGCAAGTGGCCCAATCCGATCCGAACTATCGCGAGACCTCCCAAAAACTCAAACGCGCCAAACGCGAACTGCTCAGACAAGGCTTCTTGGAGCGGTAGTTATCTGCGGTAGCTCTGCACTAAATCGTGTTGAAGAAAAATTAGACAGAATTAACACAATTTACCGAATTATGACCGATAAAATCGTGATAATCATGTCAATTCTGTCGATTATTGGGTCGATTTTCCGTCGTCTTCACGTCTCCACGGTTTAATGTGGTATCGTTATTTGCTGCCACGGGTCCATTTGCCCGGTTTCAACTCTCCAATCTCTAATCGCCAATCTCCGGCCGGATGGCTCAAATTATTCAATGGCCGATCCTTATCTAAATAGCCAGGCTAAAAGCTATCCTACCGTATAAGCCGCCTGCCTGTTGGCACGCCGATCAAATTAGTCTAGACTGAGAATAGGCAGAGTCGATCCAACGGCGGTAACAAAACGGAGGAATTATAATGAGAACGAGACGATTGAATCGTTTTTTAGTCATTGCCTTGGTCGGTATCCTCTTGTTCCTCTTACTTACCGATATCGCCCGAGTGCTGGCCGCGCCCCTGGCTCCTCCGCTGGAACCGGCTCGGTTCCGGGCGGATTGGTCGGCTCAGGTTGAGGAGGTCAAGCTGCACGCCGAACACCAACCCTGTGGCGGCGATTTTGTCTATCAACAACTCATCGCCAGCCGCGAAGATGGCGCCGGTACGCTGCGCCTGACCGGGACGGTCCATCGCAACAGCGGCAACGAACAACTACACGAGGATGTTGAAATCCTGGTCGATGACCAGATCGTCCTCAAGATCGATGATTACCTCGATTCGCCCGAATACGAGCCCTTTGACCACGAAATGAAACTCCCCGCCGGCCGCCACGAGGTTGTGGTGCGCCACGGCTATCACGATCCCCGGCCGCAAAGCTGCGAGTCGGTTCGCGTCGCTATTCAGGCCGACTTCACCACAGAGCAGCAGGCCCAAGCCCCAACCGGTACGGCCGGCTGTAACGGCGGCTCCGTCTATAACCCCAACGCTTTCCCCATCGACATCAAATACATGGTCGATGGCCGGCCCTGCCCGGAGTGCGGCGTGGCGGCTCAATCTACGCAAGAGATTGCTTACACCTTCACTGACGTCGGCCTGCATTGGGCCGGCTTCACCTGGTCCGGCCACGGCTTTAGCGGCGAGGTCGATTTAGGCCGCTTTGGCCCTTGTGGTTTCCCCAAAGCTTCGTTCTGTACGATGTCGTCCTGGCGCGCTGACAACAGCAACGTTTGGGTCGATTTGGGAGCGATAGATGAGGCTGATCAGACGGTGCCGATTGTTAATTGGCGCGCCGATAGCAACTTCAGCCTCAACCTGCCCCAAGCCGGGGCGGGCGTTTCCGCCGTTGATACCCTACCGGTTCAGATCGGGTTTCCCAGTCAGGCCGGTTATTATTGGGTTCAATTTGAGGTTGCGGTTGATGCCAGTGAGACGGAGGCGCAGCCAGACGAGGTGTGGTTAGGCGGTCCGGCCTGCCTGCTGGACCTGACCATCTCCAAACCGCCGGTCACCGGCCAATATCA
>JAGRCC010000636.1 GCA_020433785.1 Anaerolineae bacterium | reverse complement strand
CGTCCGGTTGAAGAACGCATTGCCGAACCGACTTTAGACAGCGTTATCCAGCTCTACAAAGACGTCAAGGCCAAAGTCGCCGAGCGCGACGCCGGCCACCGGGGCCGCAAGCAAAGCCAGGCCGCCAGTATGGAATTGTCCAAGCAAATGGTCGATCATCTGCGCAGCGCCGGGGTGTTCCTGGTTTCGCGCCGGTTTAACTTCAAGGTCACTCACGATCTGGAAAATTGGGGCTATGAAGTGGTCAAACGCTCGATCCGCACCGCCAAAAGCGAGGCCGAAGCCGTTGACGCCGCCGCCTCGACCAATGGCGCGGAAACGACAACGACTAACGGCGCGGTCTACCTTAACGGCACCAGCGACGTGGCCTTAGGCGTCACTGACGAGAGTATGGTGTAGGGTTTATCGCGTTTGTAGCGTTTGTGGACGCTTTGCCCTAAAACCGTGGTGAAGAACAATTTAGACAGGATTAACAGGATTAACCGAATTATGACCGATAAAATCGTGATAATCCTGTTAATTCTGTCGATTAATTGAAACGATTATGGCAAAAAAACGTGAAGTTACATATTTTGTGGTAATAGAGAATCTAAAATTATCTCATAAACTAACGATAGGTCCAGTCGAATTAGAGCCATTGACGCAAGAGAAATTCCAAGAACTTATTGATAAAGTAAATATTGGATTAGATAAAAAATCATATTACTTTGCTGAAGAAAAAGATAGAGAGACGTTTAAACAATTACAAATGCAGCCTGTCCTTTCGCAATTCACGCCCAAAGCACACGCTGCATTAGCCTCTACCAGACTGTTTGTTCGAGGTGCTGCCAATGATTTTGTTATTGCTCACAAAAGGTTTCAAGACGTGCTACATTTACTTCGCTTTTGTGGTGGATTCGTCTACAAGAAGGGTAGTAAAGCTAACGCATATATAGGTCTTAGAGGTGAATTATATTGGGGATATAGAGCCTATTTAACATTTTCAGATGAAGCTGAATGGGGGTTCGGCCAACACCGAGTTGGATATTTATTCCCTTTTGACCTCACACAAAAAAGACTTGAGTTGTTTAGGAAAAATGAATTAGATACGTTTAGTGCTGTATTTTCAAAACCACTAAATGAGCAGACAGATATAGAAAAAAGGTTGATCAGTTCTATAACTTGGGTCAGTAGGTCAACATTTGAATTGTCTGAATCCGAACAATTTATTTTGCTCTGTATTGCATTGGAGAATCTTTTAGGTGGCGATATAAAAAAGAGTATTACTAAGACTTTGACAGAAAGATTAGCATTACTTTTAGAAGATGAGCACGATAAACGGATTGAAATTGCTAATCAGACCTTAGAGATTTTTCGTATTCGGGGAGAGGTCGTTCATACAGGACAACCTAACGATGCAAGCAAACTATTGGAGCAATTGCCCCTTGCCTTCGAGTATATTAACCGGGCAATAGTTAAAACTGCCCGATTAATGAAAGAACTTAAATGGAATGAGATTAGCGATTTTACTAGCTATCTCACAGAACTTAAGGTTGCTTAGTGTAAAGATACAATAGAAAATGCTTTATTGTGCTAACATGTCCGGCTAACAAGCGGTTGCGCTCGACCGCCTGGACTCGCCGTTTTTAGGACGGGGCGAAGGCTTGCTCGAAATACCAAAGTCCGGCCATTGGCGCTTGATCCCAGGGCGTGACCGGCACAAAGCCCAACTTTTGATACAGACCATGCGCTTCCGGCTGTTTTTCGCCGGTCGTTAGCCGCGCGCCGGTGTAGCCATAGCTTTGGGCCAGCTTGAGCGCTTCAAGGCAAAGCGCGGTGGCAATTCCCCGGCCGCGCTGCTCCGGCGGCACAAACATCGACCTTAATTCGCAAAATTGATCCGCCATGCGGCCAAAGGCAATGACCCCGACCGCGCTGTCGTCGATATAGGCCAGCAGCACCTCGCCTTGCGGCGGCCGGTAGGTATCCGGCAGTTTTGGCGTCGCCTCAAAGAACCACGAGCCGCTATAGTACGCCTTCAGCATTTCAACCCGGTCGCTGTACCGTTCCAGGTTCGATTCGACCAAGCCGATCATCAATTGGGCCGCCACGACCGTCTCGGCCCCGGTTCGGACCGGCCGTATCTCCACGCGGCGGTTAAGCTCTGTCGTCATCGTTTCGTCTGTCACCTTGCTTACATTTCAATCGCGCCCAGCGCCCGGAGGGTGGTGCGCTGCGCTTCGGTTAGGCCGTGCGCACCGCTGATGTTGAGCCGTTCGTAAGGGCGGTCGCGGCGGAGGGTGCGCAGCGGCTCGGCCCGGTGCATATCCCACAGCACAATGATGCCGTCGCTGCCGCAGCTGGCCAGCTTGAGGCCATCGGGGCTGCGCCGCAGCGATTGCACGGTTCTCTGGTGAGCGTGGCGCACGTGCAGGCACTGGCCCTGCCGCAGGTCCCACCAGCGCAGCGCGCCGTCACCATTGCCGCTGATGAGCATCGCCTCGTCTTCACCCCAGGCCACGGCTGAAACCAGGCCGGACGGATCGGTCAAGGTGTAAAGTCGCTCGCCCCGCCGCATATCCCACACCCATAACTCGCCGCCCGAAGCGCCGCCGCTGGCTGAGGCTAACTGCGCGCCGTCCAGGCTCCAGGCCAGATTCGTCACCAGGTTGGCGTGGCCGGCCAGCCGGTGGCGCAGCCGGCCGTCGGTCGCATCCCAAATGTAAACCAGGCCGTCATCGCCGCCGCCGGCTAACTGCGCGCCGTCCGGACTCCAGGCCACCGTCCGCAGCCAACTGGGCAGGGGGGTGGCCGGCCAGGGTGGGCTGTTCGCGGCCTGCTCAAAGACATACACGCCCTGCCGGTACGTGCCGCAGGCCAGCCGCCGGCCGTCCGGGCTCCAGGCCAATCCGTACAGCCAGTTGCCCTGGTCGGCGGGGTAGGCCAGTATTTCCTGCTCATCTGATACCGGGTCGCTCCGGTGGACGGTCGTGCCCCATTCACTGCTGGCAATCCCTCCGCCGGCGGTGCTCCAACTCACGCTGAACACACTGCCCCGGTGTTCGTGCAAAACGCGCGGCGGGGTCTCACCCATGGCGTCCCAAATCGTAACCCGGCTGTCAGCGCCGCCACTGACTAATTGGCGGCTGTCCGGACTCCAATCAAGGTCGTACAGCAAGTCGGTGTGGCCCTGGATAATGCGGACACACTGCTCGCCGGCCACGTCCCACACCCGCAGCGTACCGTCTTCGCCGCCGCTCAACAAGCTGCGGCTGTCGGGCGTAAAGGCCAGGCTCCAGACGCCGCCGGTATGCCCTTGCAGCACCGTTCGATAACTGCCGCGCTCAACATCCCACAGCCAAATGGTCTGGTCGTGGCTGCCGGTGGCCAACGTGCGGCCATCAGGGCTAAAGGCCACCTGAATCACCCGGTCGGTATGGCCGGTTAGCGTCTGCTGCAGCTGGCTGCCCCCCGCGCTCCCATTCATCGCCGCCGGGGCTCCCCCGGGCGACGTCGCCGCAACCAGGGTCGATGTGTCCCATAACTTCACAATGCCGTCCCAACTGCCGCTGGCCAGGCTGAGGCCGTCGGGCGCAAAGGCCAGCCCGGTGATCGCGTTGGTGTGGCCGGTTAGGGTTTGCACGCAGGCGGGCGGCGCGGTCTCGTCAATGGCCCAGATGCGGATCACGCCGTGCCGGTCGCCGGTCGCCAGCCGGCGGCTGTCCGGGCTCCAAGTGATGCCCGTCACCGTCCCCGGATGAGCCAAGCGTTGAGTCTCCATCCCTCGCTGCGTATACCAAAGCCAGACCGTGGCTTCGCCGCCGCTGGCCGCCAGCCGCCGGCCGTCCGGGGTAAATGTCACGCGTTGAATATGGCTGGTGTGCCCGCTCGACCATAACAGCGCCCCGGTGACAATATCCCACAGCTTAACGGTGCCATCCCAACTACCGGTGGCCAACGTGCGGCCGTCCGGGCTAAAAGCCAGGTCCCAAGTGCTGGCCTGATGGGCTTCCCACACCCGGTAGGGCGTTTGTCCGGCCGCCGCCCAAATTCGGACTTCACCACACCGGCTGGAAGCGGCCCAGTAAGCGCCGCTGCTGCTGACCGCGACAGCCGTGATCGCGCCAAATGTTTCGGTAAAAAGTGTGTCTTCAAGGGTCGCTTCGGCCAGATTAGTGTCGCGCAGTTCCACCCCTTGCAGATAAGTTTGCCGGATTGAAAGATGGCTCAGGTCAAGCCCCCGCAGATGACCCCGCAGCAGCCGCAGCAGGTTGATCAGGTTGCCCGGCCCGTAACCCTGCTCGTCCGGCAGTCGCCGGCGCTGATCGGCCAGCAGGGCCAGTAGCTGCTGTTCCAGGCCGGCCGGGCCGCCGTACACCGCTGTTAGGCGGTCTAACAGGGGCGTAGCGATTAACCATTCCTGACTGCGCCGCACATATTCCTTAACCGTGGCCTGAATCAGGGCGTGGCTGGTCAGCAGATCGAACTGGCCTTGTTGTAGCTCGGCGGCGGCGCGTTCAACCAGATGTTGGGTCAGATACTCCATCACCACCCGTTGCAGAGTAAAGGTCAAGTTTTTCTGACCGCGTTCAATCAGATTGCGCCGCCACAGCCCGTGGAGGGCGGCCAGCACGGCGGCCCGGCTGTGGTCATCAATTCGATCTTCCATCAACTGATCGAGCGTCACCGGTTCGCGCCCAATGGCCAGCCAGGCTAACAGCGCTTGCTCCAGGGCCGACGCCCGGCCAATCTGCTGATCGAGTAGTTGGCTGACCCCTTCAAAAAACAAGGTTCCGTGAGTCAGAAAGGCTACAATATCGCCGCTAAAAACGGCCCGGATCGGCTCGGCGACCAGCTTAAGGGCCAGCGGGTTGCCGCCGTAACGTCGAGCCAGCGCCGCCGCGTCGCCCGGAGCGCCGGTCAATTTCTGGTCGGCCAGCAAGGCCCGGCTGGCCTCTTCGGGCAGTCCGGTTACGCGTAGGGTGCGTACCGGGGCCTGGGGGTCTTCCAGCGGAGCCAATTCGCTCAACCCTTCGCGGCTGGTCAAGATCAGACAACTTTGCTGGGCGCTGTCGCCTAGCTGCCGGAAAAGAGCGCCATACGCTTCATAGTCGGGCCGATATTGGCCCGCGGCGGCGCCGGGCTGCATCAGGGTTTCAAGATTATCCAGAATAATCAGGGCCCGGGTTTCCCGCAGTAAATCGATCAGCAGCGCCAGCTTATCGGCCGGCTGGGGTGGCGGCACAATCTGCTGGACGGCGACGCGCTGGATCAAATAATCAAGCAGCTCCGCCAAGGGCGGCGCTTCACCCAACGAGCGAAAGATGACGGCTTCAAAGTGGGGGGCCACCTGCCGGGCCAGAGCCAGGGCTAAACTGGTCTTGCCGATGCCACCAATGCCGACCAGGCTAATAACCCGGCAGCGCTCGTTAACCACCCAGCGGGTAAGCCGGGCCAGCTCGTTGGCGCGGCCGTACAGGGGCGGGGTGTCCGCCAAGCCCAATTCGATCCGCGGCCGGCCATAATCGGTCAACCGGGTTCCTGAGTGGCCCACGGTACCGGTCACCGCGCCGGCGGCCAGCGCGGCGGCAGCGGGAATGATAATCTGGCCGATGGGCTGCGCCTCGGCTTCGGCCCACAATTCGGCAAAGCCATCAGCGCCAAAGTGAGACCGGACGGTGGTGAGCAGCCGTTCCGCGCCAGGTTGATCCACCGGCCGGATAGGGGTCCCCATCCGCCCCCGCAGCCCCGCCGCCGCTCCCAGCAGCCTGACCACCAGCGCCGATTGGCCCGGCTGACCGGCTAAAGCGGCCAGCCCTTCCAAAGCCGCCGCCGCAAACAGGCGCGGGCCAACGGCCTGGGCTAAACGCAGCGCCTCGGTTAGGGCGGCGTGGGCCGCAATAATATCACCCTGTGCCCGTAAAATATGGCCCAGCGTGACCAGCACTTCCGCCAGGCTGGCCTCGGCCTGCTGAGCCCGGTACAGCGCGACACTTTCATTAATTAACGCCAACGCCTGCGCCAGGTCGCCTTCCCAATACGCGACCAGGGCCAGGTTGTTAAGGGCAAAGCCGATGGCCCACTGCACGCCCAACTCGCGCAGAATGACCAGACTTTCCTGAGCATATTGCCGGACCAGAGCCATGTCGCCCTGATCGCGGGCCACGTCGCTTAAACCCAGCAGGGCAATGCCCGTTCCCTCACGGTCGCCCAGCGCCCGGTGAAAGGTGACACACTCTTCAAATAGAGCGGCGGCGCGGGCAAAGTCGCCCAGTTCGCGCCGGATTAAACCCAGCTCATAGAGCGAAAAGCCCAACCCGCCGGTACTCAGGCTATCCCGATTGCCCCGGGCCCGATGCTGAGCCAACGCGGCTTCCATCAACGGAACAGCGCGCCGGTAATGACCGGCGGAGCGCCAGGCGCGGGCCGCGTTGTCAAGCAGGCTCGGCTCGTCTTGATGCTCGCCCAGGCTCCGGCGCAGGGCCATACTCTGTTCAAAGATTTGGGCGGCGTGCGTAAAGTCGTGCTGATAAGAGGCCAGCCAGGCCGCGCCGTTCAAAGCCCGCAGCCGGGCCTCGATCAGTGCCGGATCGGGGCTGTCGCCGGCCAGGGCCAGCAGATCCGCCAGCCAGGCGCGCCCCTCGCTGATATACCCCCGCCGCCGCCAGAAGCGCCACAGTTCTCCGGCCAGTTTTAGACCGAGCAGCGACTCGCCGTTGTCACGGGCCCATTGTAAGGCCGCGCGCAAATTATGGTATTCACGGTCAAGCTGCTCGTTGGCCGCGTCTGACGACGGGCTGTCCCAGTGAGATTCCACCGCTTCGGCCAGGGTTAGGTAGTAGTTAGCGTGAGCGCGCTGGAGAATCTGAAGTTCGCCCCGCGCCGTCAACTGCTCCCAGGCGTACTCGCGGATCGGCTCCAGCAGCGTAAAGCGCGGGCCAACCGGGGCGTGTGGCCCATTCGGCTCGGCGGCTGACCGGTTTTTGTCGCTGCTGCGGCGCACCAGTGATTTATCAATGAGCGAGGCCAATAATAGCGGGGAGACCGTATGGGCCAGAAACGGCCAGTCGCGCGGCTCATCGTGACCGTCACCGCCGTGGCCGGTCACGGCGGCACAGATACCCTCGACGGCGGCCTGGTCCCAGCCGCCGCGAAAGACGGCCAGCCGGCTGAACACGGCCTGCTCCGGCTGGCTCAGTAAATGCCACGAATGATCGAACACCGCCCGCATACTGCGATGCCGCAGCGGTACATCGCGCAGGGTTGTGGCCAGCGTGTCCAGGTTCGAGCGAATTTGCTGCTCGATGTCAGTTACGGGCAGCAGGCGCACCCCGGCGGCGGCCAGTTCA
>JAGRCC010000635.1 GCA_020433785.1 Anaerolineae bacterium | reverse complement strand
TTTCACCTGTCCGCCCTTGAACCCTTTGGGAGAGGGGAGTCGCATTAGCGACGGGGTGAGGGGCAAATACGATTTTCATCGTCGGTGTTGTTTCTATTAGAGTCTGTCAGACTCCTCGTATAAAATAAGTAGGACAAACTTAAGTTTGTCCTACGGTAATTTTCATTGTCGTTGTGGTCTCAATCGAGACTGTCGCACTCATCAGATGTTTAAATCATGATCGACTGACTTTATGGCTTGTCGGGTGGGGATTGACGGCGGGCTGCTGCACCGTTTGGCTGAGCGCTCATTTTTCGCTGCGCCGCGGCCCGAAATCAGCATAGTAGCCGGACAATTAGGGGAATAGTAGCACATTTGGTAGAAAATAGCATTGTTAGGGCTTACGCAAAAACCCGGTGACCGTCACTTTAGCTCTCGATGCCAACGGGTTCGTCGCTGAATCGGAAATCGTTTTTTTTGGAAAGAATTCAGAATGAGGTAGGTGGGGCATTCGGCCTGGGAGCCACATGACCAATTCGCGTCTAAGCCCCATCGTAATGAAAGTTTAACAAAAATCAGTAGACCGCGATTGTACCCTTTGGTACAACCTGCCTCGATCGATTTAGGGTGATGCGGTCTACTGATAATAGACCGTGTCACGTCAACGACGGATCAATTTGACAATGGCTAATAGGACGATGGCTCCGACCAAGGCCGTTATTATACTGGTGACGTTAATGCCACTCATCAGGTTGACGCCCAGGAACAACTGCGATAGGAGGCCACCCAGAAAGCCGCCCACAACTCCAATAATCAGATCCCCAATAAGGCCCGTACCGGTTTTCATAATGAGTGAGGCCAGCCAACCAGCAATTAGACCAACAATAATGGTCGCAATGAAACCCATTTTTTATCTCCTTTATTTTTGACGGATAGTCTTATCCTTATAAATAATTTTCAGGGGTTGTGATAATTCAACCCCTGTTTGCTACCCATAGGCTTAGCCTGTTTTCATTACGCCCGTCTTCCATCAGCCACTAGGCCACAAATTGCCTAACAAGCCACCGAACGATAACGTAGAGCAACGCGGCGTTAATGACGGCGCCAATGATAATCAAGAGCAATCCTCCGGCCGTATTGTCGAACATTGAACTTGGCAGCAAATTACCGAGCAGAGCACTCCACGGCGCCGTCAGTACAATGGCGAAGATGCCGGATAAAGGGCCATCGCCGGTGAAGATGGGGATGATACTGAGAATAACTAGTGCGAGATAAACGATTACGACGATGAAAGGAATTTTATTGATTGTGTTGGTTTTAGTCATTAATTTTTCTCCATTGCCTTTTTAACTGCCTCGTAAGCGTTAACCACCCCATAACCAGCGACATTATTAGGTGTTTGGTTGACATCAGTCACACTTAGGCAGGCGGCGGGAAAGTCGGGCTGTGTTGACGTGTCCGGAGCCACGTCGAGAACTTGTTGGGTGGTGTCCTCATCTAAGAGCTGGTTTAACGCGGCTTCCATATCAATGCCGGCGACGCCGCCGGTGAACGGTGTCGCCGTTTCGGCGAGAATCTGCTCGGTGCGGTCGATGTCGCCGATGAGGTCAGGATTGGCCGACCACATCAAGGCCACCACGCCAGTGATGTGCGGCCCGGCCATCGAAGTGCCGTCGAGTTCGGTGTAGGTGCTGTTGGGAAAGGCCGACAGCACTTGCATCCCCGGCGCGGCAATATCGGGTTTGATACGTCCGCTGCCGTCGACCGTAACCGGGCCGGTGCTGCTAAACGGCGCGATATCGTTAAATTCATCCACCGCGCCGGTTGAGGTGACTTCATCATAGATGGCCGGCGGATCTTGAACCGTACTACAAGCCGGCCCGTCGTTGCCGGCTGATACTTCGACAAAAACGCCCGCTGCGCGCAGCGCTTGGGCCGCCGGCCGCAGCACCTCCGGATCGCAGCCTTCGGCATTGGCCGGACAGCCCCAGGAGTTGTTAAATATGTCCGCGCCTTGGGCCGGGTCGCCGTCGCTAAAGGGATCGCCGTCCTGGGGAAAAGGGGCCAGCAAAAACTGCCAGCAGTCCAGGTACAGGGCCGGATTGCCGACATTGCGGGCCAGATTGGCGCAGGCAATCCAGTCCGCATCGGGCGCGACGCCCACCGACTGCCCCAACACCGAGCCGAGGGTGTGGGTGCCGTGGCCGCCATAATCAACCGGTTCTGACGTATGGTTCCAGGGATCGAACCAGTGAAAATCGTGCCGGCCATCTTTCCCCAAGTAGCCGTCTACCAATTCCGGATGATCCCACTGCACCCCCGAGTCGGATTGGCCCACAACGATGCCCGCGCCGCGCACGCCCAATTCGTTCCACACCCGGTCGGCGCCGATGTTGGTCAGGTTCCATTGCGGCTCGGTCGGGGCGTCGGCTGAG
>JAGRCC010000634.1:4259-4389 GCA_020433785.1 Anaerolineae bacterium | reverse complement strand
CCATGTTTCCAACGTAACATGCGTCCTCGCCAACTTCTGCTTCATTTTTCCAATGTAGACAACGTCTTTTTCAACTTTTGTTTCATTTTTCCAATGTAGGCAACGTCTTTTTCAACTTTTGCTTCATTTT
>JAGRCC010000634.1:0-4232 GCA_020433785.1 Anaerolineae bacterium | reverse complement strand
AGGCGTTTTTAGCTAAAAACGCCTGGTCTACAAGAGATTCACCGGCCTGGCAGCGGCGAGGCAGCTCTATTTCCTGGCTGAAGCGACCTCGCCGCCAGCCAGGCACCTCTATTTGCCGGCTGAAGCGCCCTTGGCCGTGCATACCCCTGCTATTTCTCGGATTCACCGCCCTCGACCGTGCCACAGACCGCTACGGGCCGGTTGCCGCGTCCTTGATGCCTTGGCTTTAGCCCGACCAACGTCTGCGGTCGGCCCATGACAATGCTTCGTCCCCTAATCCCTACTACCCTACCCCCTACCCCCTGACCGACGTCTTGAACTTGTTGCGTGTATTTTTGTACATATAATATCTTTATGCAATTTGAGTGGGATGAAGCAAAACAGCAATAAAATCTTCGCAAACACCATCTGGATTTTGCTGCCGTGGCGACGGTCTTTGCCGGAGCAACCTTCACCTTTGAAGATAACCGTTTTGAGTACAGTGAGGATACGTATATCACACTGGGTTTGTTGCGTGGGGCTGTGGTGGTAATTGCCCACACTGAACGAGAAGAAGTGATTAGAGTCATATCAATGCGAAAGGCAACGAAAAATGAGCAGCGAGTCTACTCTGCAGGGTTCTCAGACTGATTGGGAATCTCTGGACAAAATGAAAGATGAAGACATTGATTTGAGTGAGATTCCTGAAGTTACGGCAGAACAGTTGGCCCAAGCAACGTTGCGAGTGGAGGGCACCCCAGTTTCAAGAGGCAAGGTGCGGGTCAATATCTATTTGGACGCTGAGGTGGTCGAGTACTTCAAAGCCCAAGCTGGAGGCCGTGGGTATCAAACGCTCATCAATGAAACGCTAAAAGAAAGTATGCGAACCAAAGGACTTGAGACCGTTCTGCGGCGCGTCATCCGAGAGGAAATGAATGTGGCCGACTAAACGGAGGCCATAGTCAGTAGAACAGCTTTGTTAAAATAAGTTGTGGGGTACCCCCCCAGGCCAAGCTAGGAGCAACCCGTGAACGATCTATCACCCCTCTTCGAGCAAATCAAGCAACTTTCCGGCGACAGCCAGGCCAAATTGGCCGAATACGTCGCTTTTTTGCAATGGCAAGAAGCCCGGCTAGCCCATCCGACTGCCACCCGTTGGAGTTTTAGCTTTATCGAAGCCGTCAACCAAGCCTCTCGCCAAGCCACCATCGACCCCGCCGGAATGGATATAAAAATGGCCCCGGCGGTAGTCGGCGGGCAGAGCCGGCCGGCCTTGTGGGCGCACCCGCCGGTCGTCGGTCAGGCGGTAATTGAGTATTACGTGCCTATTCCGGCGCGGGTGAGCGATATCCGGCTGGACCTGGCGTTTGGCATTCGGGATGGGGCGCAGATTGCCGAAGATAACCTGGTGGCGTTTGGGGTTAAAGTCAACGGCATGCGGGTATGGGGGCAACAGAGCAATGCGCAAGTTTGGCAAGAGGTATCTGTTCCGCTGACCCTGACGGCCGGTGATGTCGTTCGCTTTGAGTTCACTACCGAGGCGCTGGGTCGCCATGAATGGACTTGGGCGGTGTGGGGCAACCCGGAGCTAACCGGACTATAGCTTTTCGCCCGGCTTGTAGGTTCGCAGCACCGAGCCGCCGATAAACTCCCGCAGCAGCGAATTATCCGGCACCAAATCCGAGGCGCATGGCTCGAACCACTGCAAAAATGAGAGCAGTCGCTTGGCTTCGAGATGCTCCAATTTGCCCGGCTCGATTTGTAACAGTAGGGGTTCGACCAGCGGTTTCATCACGGCTAGTTCGTAAACCAAGGCCGAGTTGAACATAATATCGGCGTTTTCTTGGTAAGGAAAAATCCAGGTGTACTCGCCCTGGCGCACCTTGGGCCAGCGCAAAATCGTATCTTTGGCGGTGTAGCCGCGATGCCGGGCGTCGCGGATGATGCGGCGAATGAGCCGGGTGTCGGTGGTAGGAATGCGATTGTGCCGGTCGAGATTGAGCTGGGTAATGGCCGATACGTACACCCGAAAAATCTTTTCCGCCGGCAGTTCGGTCACTAACTCCGGGTTCATGCCGTGAATGCCTTCGATCAAAATCATGTGCTCGTTGCTGATCGAGATCGTCTCCCCCGGCTCGTTGTGGCCGGTGAAGAAATTGTACTGAGGCATCGTCACCGAGCCACCCTGCATCAACTCTAACAACGTCTTGTTAAACAGTGCCAAATTGAGGGCATACAGGCTCTCGTAGTCGAAATCGCCGTCTTCATCGCGAGGCGTCTCATGACGGTTGACAAAAAAGTCGTCAAGCGCCACAGCAATGGGCCGAATGCCATGCGCCAGCAGTTGGATCGCCAGCCGCTTGCTGAATGTCGTTTTGCCGGCCGATGACGGACCGGAAATCAAGACTAGCTTGACCCGGTGCCGAACGGAGGCAATCAGCGTGGCGATTTGGGCAATTCGCTGTTCTTGCAGCGCCTCGGCCACCAAAATCGTTTCCAGCATATCACCGGTTCTAACGACCTCGTTCAATTTGCCGACACTGCGAATGCCTAACTTGCGCATCCAAGTGCCGTACTCATCAAAGACGTGGATCAACTTGGGATAATTAACACGAGGTTGTAGTTCATTAGGCCAATTGATGCGGGGATAGCGCAGGACAAAGCCCTTGTAATAGGGGTCCAACGCAAAAATCCTGAGGTAACCGGTCGAGGGCACCTTATAGCCATGCATGTAGCCCCTAAAATTTCTGAGCTTATAGGTGGTCAGATAAGATTTGCGACGGGCTTTAAGCAGGTTTAATCGACTATTGGCGCCGCTGGCTTCAAAGATGTTCTTAGCGTCTTCAACCGGGATGCGCTCTTTGACAATCGGCACATTTTCCTGGACCAATTCCCACATACGGGCCTCGATTTTTTTCAGCTCCGGTTCGGTAAAGGGTGACCGGTCTTCGACTTCGCAGTACAACCCGCCAAAATTCAAGCCATAATCGATGGTGATTTTGACGTCCGGAAACAGTTCGGCGGCAACGGCCACCAGCAAAAAAGCCAATGAGCGGCGATAAACCCGCATCCCGTCGCCATCGGCCAAGGTTAAGACGTGCACGTTCAAATCGCGGTCGGCGTGGTAAGTTAACTCTCTAATCTGACCATCGACCAGACAGGCCACCGGAATGGGTTCCGGAGGAAAGTTGGCGGCTTTGACAAAGGTTTCGATGGTGGTATTGAGCGGCCCTTCCAAAACCTGACCATTGCTAAATCTGATCTGAGCCGTCGTGCGCGGCTGAGACGGGAAAATTTGTGGTTGACTCATAGGATAGACTCAAGGGTGGCTATAACATACAAAGCTGAATCAATAGATGCGGGGGATTGGCGCTTAGGCGATCAGGAGATCCTTACGGCTAATCTCCTGATCGCCCAATCGCCTAATCTCCTAAGTTAGCCGGACTTTTAAGTAGGGCCAACAGTAATTTTACAGCATTCTCAACATCGTTGGTGCTGACCATTTCGGAGGGGGTGTGAATGTGGCGGCAGGGAATGGAAAGCGCGCCGGCAGCGCTGCCTTCGCGAGCTAACTGCATGGCTCGCGCGTCGGTTGAACCGAGCGTGAGAATTTCCATTTGGTAAGGGATGTCATTGGCCTGGGCCGTCTCGGCCATCCAGTTTCTGAGGCCGGGATGGGCCAGCATGCCGCTATCCATCACTTTGATAGCCGGACCCGCGCCGAGTTTAACCTCAAAATGCTTGCGCTCCGGCACGTCGCCGCTGTCGGTTACATCGATGGCGATTGAGACATCGGGATGGACTTTGTAAGCCGCGGTCGTCGCGCCCCGGGTGCCCACTTCCTCCTGCACCGTGAAGACAAAATGCACTTCGTGAGGCGTCTGATCAAGCTGCTTCAGGGTTTCGATCAAAATGGCGCAGCCGATGCGATCATCCAAACTTTTGGCAACCATAACCTGCCCCAAATCTACAAACGGGCGTTGAAAAGCGGCCACGTCGCCCACCCGCACCGGCACATCCGCTTTACTGGTCGCGCCAAAATCCAGATAGAGCGTCTTATGAGAGCGGTCTACCTCGTCGTGCCGGGGCCAATTTTCCACGTTGATCACGCCCAACGCGCCGTTGGTAAACAGCGCCCGGTTGCCGATCAACGTATCCGGCCAGACGCCGCCCAACGCAGTGAAACGGGCAAACCCCTTCTCATTGACGTGGGAAACCATCAGGCCGATCTCGTCCATGTGGGCGGCCAGCAT
>JAGRCC010000633.1 GCA_020433785.1 Anaerolineae bacterium | reverse complement strand
CGAATGTCTTTGTCGGGCATCCAACCGGGTCTTTAGGCGGAGATTCCCGCTAAGCTTGTCCGCGCGTAGGCGGGGCAGCATGCGGGCATGACGGGGATGGATTGCCCGTCTTTTATCCGTTTTGTCTATTAGGAATAGCAAAAAATAATTTCCGCATTGGTCATGGCGAGGAGGAACAACGAAGCCATCTCCGCGTTCGGAATAGGGGTTTGCTTCGCTTCGCTCGCAATGACATGGTCGAACTTATTTATATTTCATTCCTTAGCCTCAGCCTGAGCCTTTTTTTGTAATGACCGCTAACCGACACAGAACTGTGTTATAATGAGGATTATTTAAGGTCTTAAGCTTTGGGGAGGGCGATCGATGCTTACTAATGCAGAGGTTAATCAAACACAAAACCCTGTAACCGAACTGCTGAATATTCTACGCAACCGGCGGTCCAGGCGATTTGGCTTGGGCATGAAAATGGCCTCCGGGCCGATGGCGTTCGAGAGCCGGCAGCCGGGGATACCGTTGACCGAAACCGAAGAGGCGCTGCTGGTGTACGCGGCCGCCGGGGTGACGGGCTACGCCCTGGTTGATTTAGTGTTCGATCAAGGTCAGGGTGGCACGATTATGTCGGGCCTGGTGGGGCGCACGGTGGCCAGCGGCGACGCCATCCAGACGGTGGGTCTGGTGGTGATCAATCCGGAGGCCACTTATTATATTAAACGACCGCAAGACCGCGCGCCTGAGGATATCCCCGAACTGCTGCGGTTGTCTGAGCAGCAAGATTATGTGGAACTCTACCGGCGCAGCCGAGTGAAGATGCGGGCGGGCCGTTCTGCCCCGCCGGCGGAGCCGCTGTACAACCTCGATGTCAACCGCTGGTCGCTGTACGATCCGGCGGCGACCTATTTTTTGCCGGTCAACGAGTTGACCCAGATGTATATCAACGGCCTGTTGGAAATTTTCAACGAGACCACCGGCGTTTATGTGCTCGATGAGCGGGCCGGTTTTCGCCCGGCCGGTTTGAAGCCGTTTGCCCGCAGTCGAGGCGGCCATTTGGAGGATGACCCCAAACGGGAGCGCCTGATTACCATTCAACAGTTGGAGCAGTTGGTGATTGAGTTTGTCACGCTTGAGCAGGGGATGGTGCTGCAAAATTTGGGGCTGATGGTGCAAGCGTTGGGCCTGGGCGGCTTTCCCCATTGGGGGGCGCATCCTTACGGCTGGTTTGAGGCGTTGGGGTTTCGTATGGGCGCGATGCCGTCATCGCAGTATTTGGGCTTGAACAAGCTGCTGGCTCTGGGCTTGAAATTAATGGGCCAGGACCGGCCGGTGCCGTATGTGCAGGGCTTGGAACTCGACGGCCAACCGCTGCTGAAACCGTTCTGCCCGCCCTTTTACCCCTCGATGGCCGCGGCGGTGCAGGCCGTGGCCGACCGCAAATTTGGGCCGTCCGGCATCTTCACCGGCGGCGCGCACCACAGCGCCTGGCGCGACCCCGCCGCCATCAGCGCGGCCGCTCTTCCCACCAGCCCGGCGGCCATTGCCGCCACCACGGCTTATTGCGACTACGTTTTTAAGCGCTACGGCCGCTTTCCGGCTTATCCCCCGCCCCTGCGCACCGTGCTGGGTTTTCAAGCCAACCACATCGATACCGATTTTTACGACCGTTTTTACCGCCCCGAGGCGCTGAGCGAGACGCAGCGGAATCATATGGCGGAGTGGCATGAAGGGGAAGGCTGAGGCGAAGGCTAAGGCGGAGAAATGATAAATCTATCTGGGGACCCTTGAAGGCTTTTAAAACAGTGGCTTAGGTTTTACGCCATATATTGTGGAAGGCGTTGGTCGCTATAAAGATTGACCCTGAGGTTTCCGGCCCTTGGCGACCGACTAGGTAAGGAGTTACAGTTATGCCAGAAAAAGGAAAAGCGATGAGTGGTAGGGTGGTCGCACTAGCGTTGTTCTTTATTTTGCTAGTGGTGATGGCGATCTTGGTCTTGTGGTGGAGTCCGTGGAGTGGCGCTATTAAGGGCTTTGTTTTCTTAGATGCAAACATAAACAAGGCATATGATTCCGGCGATACCCGTTTAGAGAGCATTGAGGTGTTTATTAAACGCGACTCTTCCGGCATTGTTCAAGACACCTTTACCAACTCAAATGGTGAGTTTGGGTTCCCCGGGGTTCCAAACGGGACCTATGAAGTGTATGTCCGTATTCCCCAGGAACCATTTACGATCTGGACTCAAACCGTGCCGGTTGATAGCTCAATTCATGACGTGACGGTTTCTATGGGCGGTACCGTCGATGAGGTGATGTTTGGCTTAGTTCCCGATCATAACTCAAGTTGTGAGGTGGTTGAAGTGCCGGCTACACCACCAGGCTTATTTGTTGAACTTGAAGTGACGATTACGAACACCACCCCCAATCCATTTGAATATGCCATCGAGGTCGTTGGCTTTGGTGGGATGAATGGGGTGATATTGCTGTCAACCATGCCCTCCGCCACGGTAACAAATCCATTATTATTGACCGGGCCTGGAGATGAAACCGTCAATGCAAAATTCAGTCTTGACGTCGATACCTC
>JAGRCC010000632.1 GCA_020433785.1 Anaerolineae bacterium | reverse complement strand
AGCGGGCGCAGGTTTTCGATGTCAATCAGGGTTAAGACCATGTTGACAAAGTCCTCGCTGAAGTCGATTTCGGTCATCGTTCCCTGGCGTGTAGGGGTGTCGTAAGCATCATTTTCCACGATGCGGCGCAAATCCTGAATGCCTTCGTCGCCGCTCAACAGTTGGGGCATTTTCTTGACCATCTTGAAGCCGCTGTACTGGGCCGGGTTGTGCGAGGCCGTGACCATCATCCCAGCGTGGCCGAGGTTGGCGCAGGCGTAATAGTACTGGTCGGTGCTGACCATGCCGATGTTGATGACATCAGCGCCTTGCTTCATCAAGCCGCGGGTGACGGCATCGAACTGGGCCGGGCTGGACAGGCGCATATCGCGCCCCACAATGACGGTGTCCACTTTAAGAAACGACGCAAAGGCGCGCCCGATGGCGTAACCGACTTCCTCATTCAGGTCATCGGGGTAGATGCCTCGAATGTCATAAGCCTTAAAGATACCAGGGTTGACTTGCATGAGATCCTCCTCATAAATATTAACTTCGTTAGACTGATTGCTAGGTTGGAGGAGTTGTCCAAGGATTACGTTGCCCTTTTAGGCGGATGATAGGTAATTGGACAAATCCGTAGGTCTACGTTGAAGAAATAGCTTTGGCCCTCAGATTGTACCCCACGCGGCGGTATTGCACAAGCGGCTCAAGTAGACTGCCGACTGACGACCACTGACCGCCGATGGGGGTAACTAAGGAATGGAGATTGGAGATTAGAGATTGGGAGATTGTCCCTAGAAATCTCCTAATCACCTTAATTGGTTGGTAATTCAAACGCGGGTATAATGGCGGCATTAGCCATACCCGCTTAATGGCCAACTATAATTATACTATAACTCAAGTTACCACCTAGCTGTCCAAACCAGGGAGTAGGGAGTAGGGAGTAGGGGAAAAAATCCCCTACTTCTTACTCCATAACCCGGACAAGCCGGAATCCAAAAGGTTTTTAGACAGAACCTTCGGCAAGATTTACAAGATGTTTAAAAATTATTTTAATCCTGTTAATCTTGTAAATCTTGTCTATTTTCTTGCCCAAAATACAAGAAACTGGTTGCGAAGATACACTCCCATCGTAGCTGGCAAGGAATGGTTGATTTTCCTGATAATTGACCGGCAAGATAGCAGTGGTTACTAACAATAGAGGAGTAATCTATGGAGTATCGTCAACTGGGCCAAACAGGGCTGAAAGTATCGGCCTTAAGTTTTGGGGCGTCGTCGCTGGGCGGGGTTTTCCATGAGATTGACGAACAAGAAGGCATAAGAACCGTTCACACGGCCCTGGATTTGGGTATCAACTTCATTGATGTTTCACCCTACTACGGCCTGACCAAGGCTGAAACCGTGTTGGGGAAAGCCCTCAAAGGCATCCCCCGCGACCGCTACTACCTGGCCACCAAAGTGGGTCGCTATGGCGGGGATCAGTTCGACTTTTCAGCGAAGCGCGTGACGGCCAGCGTGGACGAAAGTTTGGCTCGCCTGGGCGTTGATACCATTGACCTGATCCAGTGCCACGACATCGAGTTTGGCTCATTAGATCAAATCGTTGAGGAAACGTTGCCGGCTCTGCGCAAGATGCAAACTCAGGGTAAAGTTCGGTTTGTGGGTATTACCGGATTGCCGCTAAAAATTTTCGAGTGGGTGCTGGATCGGGCGGAGGTTGACACGATTCTGTCTTACTGCCACTATGCGTTGAATGACACCTCGCTGACCGAGCTAATCCCGACGTTGCAGGCCAAACACATCGGCATCATCAGCGCCTCGCCGTTGAGTATGGGGCTGCTGACCGAACGCGGCGCGCCGGCGTGGCATCCCGCCCCCGCCGAGATTAAAGAAGCCTGCGCCCAGGCCACAGCTTATTGTCGGCGTCAGGGGGTGGATATGGCCCAATTAGCTATCCAATTTAGCCTGTCTAACTCGGATATTGCCACCACCCTGGTCAGCACGGCCAACCCGCGGAATATCACCAAGAATGTAGAATGGCTGGAGGCACCGCTCGACCAAAACCTGTTAACCGAGGTGCAAGCGATCCTGGCGCCCATCAAAAATCAAACCTGGCCGAGCGGCCGGCCAGAGAACAACTGATTTGGAGATTAAGCGATGGGGAGGTTGTCAGGTGTAATCTCCAAATCGCCTCGTCTCCCAATCTCCTGATGAAAATGTTCGTTAGTGTCAGTCATAGTATATTTTTGGGGAGCGTTCGTGAAGACGATTATTCTTGAACAGCCGGGCGTCCTGCGTTTGGCCGAGACCGATCCACCCGGCCAACCCGGCCCCGACGAAGCCCTGGTGCGGGTGCGGCGAGTGGGCATTTGCGGTACAGATTTGCACGCCTTTGCCGGTCATCAAAATTTCTTTAGTTATCCTCGTGTGCT